>JAQCHG010000029.1 GCA_027619675.1 Cyanobacteriota bacterium | reverse complement strand
GACTGGCCCAAGGGGAAAAATCCTCCCCCTCGGGCTGCCCCATCACTAACGCCGAGCCCCTGCCGCTGGCTTCGCAGTACCTACCCCAGGAGGCCCCCCAATCAACCGTTGCAGCTCATCCGGTCGAGAGGTTTTAGACATGGCCGACTCAAAGGAAATCTGGCCAGCACGATACAAATCGGCTAATACCTTCTCCAAGGTCTGCATAGACAACTTCCCACCGGTCTGGATAGCCCCATAAATCTGGGCGGTTTTGCCTTCGCGAATCAGGTTTGAGATAGCTGGAGTCACCACCATGATCTCTTGAGCCATGACCCGACCAAATTCACCCGGCTTAGGATTCATGCGGGGCACCAGTGTTTGGCTCAACACGGCTACAAGGGAGTTGGATAACTGGACCCGCACCTGCTGTTGTTGTTCTGGGGGGAAGACATCGACCATGCGGTCAACGGTCTGGGAAGCAGAACTGGTGTGAAGAGTCCCGAATACCAAGTGGCCCGTTTCCGCCGCTGAGATTGCCAAGGAGATGGTTTCCAGGTCCCGCATTTCCCCCACCAGGATGACATCGGGGTCTTCCCGCAGCGCCGCCCGCAGGGCATTGGCAAAGCTCTTCGTATCTTCCCCCACTTGCCGCTGGTGAATCAGGCTCTTGTCGGGGGTGTACACAAACTCAATGGGATCTTCCACCGTGAGAATATGTTCGGGGCGGGTGAGATTGATCTCATTGATCATGGAGGCCAGCGTGGTGGATTTACCGGAACCCGTTGGCCCCGTCACCAAGATTAATCCCCTCGGTTTCTCCGCCAGTTCCCGCACGATCGGAGGGAGACCCAAGGTATCCATCGTAGGAATTTTAGAACTTAAGGCCCGTAGACAGGCGGCATAGGTACCTCGGTCCTTATAGACGTTGACCCGGAAACGGGCGAGCCCTTTCACGCCATAGGAACAATCCAATTCCCAGGTTTGCTCTAGGTGTTTTCGCTGGGTATTGTTCAACATCTGGAAGATCAGCCGTTGACAGGACTCAGCTGTCATAGGCTCATGTTCCGTAGGGGTGAGCTTACCGCTGATGCGAATGTAGGGGGGGAGACCGGCGGAAAGGTGTAAGTCTGAGCCACCCCGCTCAATGACTTCTTCCATCAAGTCTTCGATCATCAGTTCCATGGCATTACCTCACCGACAACATCAAGCAACACTGGGTTTCTTTGAGATTTACGGGGGGAGTACCCAATGGGTAAGCTACCCCTTTGTGATCCATGCGGGGATGGATTTTATGACAGCCAGGATACCCTTCTACTGGAAGCGAGGGGTCAGGCAGTAGGGACAATCTAACCAATCAGGTTGTAGTTGGGCCTGACAAGTATCGCAGGTTAAGGAACTGCGACGGCGGGCTTTTAACTCAGCTTCTAGACCCGTGTCGGTAAAGGTGACCCGTTGCACTTCATCTAGGGTGGTATAGCCCTGGCGCACCAGATCAAGGCTATAAGCTAACAGGGTTTTCATCCCTTCTTGAACGGCGGCATCCTTAATTTGATCCGTTGGGGCACCTTCTGAAATCAGATGTTGCAGGTTTTCCGTCATCCGCATGACCTCGTACACCCCAACCCGACCCTTGTAGCCATTCCCTTGACAGGTACCACAAAGATTGCCGCTGCTGCGGGCCGGCTCGATTTGATCAACCGCCAGGGTATTGGCCCGGTAGAGGGTTAACTCTGAGTCTCCGGAACCGGTTAAACCAAACTGGGCTAGTTCTTCGTTGCTGGGGGTATAGGCAATGCGACAGTCGCTACAGACTTTACGCATGAGCCGCTGGGCCAAGACGCCAATCAGGGAACTGGAAATCTGAAAGGCTTCCATCCCCATTTCATCCAGACGGGCGATCGCGCCAGCCGCATCATTGGTGTGCAGGGTGGTTAAGACCAAGTGACCCGTTAATGCGGCTTCAATAGCGGTTTTGGCTGTCTCGGGGTCCCGCGTCTCACCCACCAGAATGACATCTGGATCCTGCCGTAGGAAGGCTCGCAGAATAGAGGCAAAATCCATCCCCTTTTCCCGAATTACCTGAACTTGGGTGATCCCTGGTAGGGCATATTCAATGGGATCCTCTGCCGTACTGATGTTAATGCCGGGATCGTTCCGCTCTGATAAAAGGGAATAGAGGGTCGTTGTTTTACCCGAACCCGTGGGACCCGTTACCAAAATGAGTCCATAGGGCCGCGAGGCCATGTCCTTAACGATGTCAAGGGTTTCTTGGTCAGTGATCAACTTGTCAACACCGAGTTGGGTGGCGGCGTTGTCCAAAATCCGCAGCACGACCTTTTCGCCATAGCGACTCGGCAAAGTACTGACTCGAAAGTCCACCTTCCGCCCTTGGAACACCCGGCGAATACGGCCATCTTGAGGCATACGGCGCTCTGCGATGTCCAGCTCTGAAATGATTTTGAAGCGGGCCGTCACCGCTGGAATGATTTTCTTAGGTAGCTTTGGGAATGCCTCTCGCAGTACCCCATCCCGTCGAAACCGAATGCGGAGGAACTCTTCTTGGGGCTCAATGTGGATATCAGAGGTGCCCTCTTGGAGGGCCTTCACAAGGATCTTATTAACTAAGGCAATCACTGGGGCCGCGCCAGCATCCTGGAGGGCGGCTCCCAAATCCGCCTCCTCATCCATGGCCTCTTCAAGGGCGGCTCCATCCAGATCTAGGTCCTCTAGATCTGAATCAACGTTGACAGCCGCATCCATTTCCTCTTGCTTGGCCTTCGCCACCTGATCGTCCAGGTAGCCAGAGATCAGCCGCTGATAGTCTTCAACGGTGATCACCATGCGCCGCAGCTTTAAACCATGTTGGCGCAGAATTCGGTTGAGGTCGTCCTGGGCTTCTAGGTTTTCGGGATCGACCATCGCCACCAGCAACGAGGGTGGGTCCCCGTCATCTTTCGACAAGGGGAGGAGCCGATGGCGGCGGCAGGTATCCACCGGAATCAAGGTATCGATGAGTTGAGCCACTTGATGGGTGGCAATACTGTCCAGTTCCGGATCTAAGGACTCAACCCCGTAGAGAATCTTAAGCTCGAAGAGCTGCTGCTTTTTGTACTGACGCAGCAACTCAGGGGAAAGTTGTTGACCGGTCACCGCTTCCAGAACGTCTGTCAGGGCGCGCCCGGAACGACGACTTTCGGCCAAAGCCTGCTGCATCTGCTCACCGTCAACGTAGCCAGCCTGGA
Organism: Cyanobacteriota bacterium; assembly: GCA_027619675.1. Lineage (GTDB taxonomy): Bacteria > Cyanobacteriota > Cyanobacteriia > Phormidesmidales > Phormidesmidaceae > PCC-6406. Next base: position 6,409 of record JAQCHG010000029.1, on the reverse strand, counting down.
TTAGCTTGTTGCCAAAGGGCGAAAAGCTGCGCTGCAGAACGAGGGCGCGACGTTGGGAGGAGGAGTTCGTCATAGCCAATGCAGGAGTGTACGTAAACAAACAAAATGGTTTACCCTGGCTGCCTAGCGCCTATGGACAGGGGCGGAGTCGCGGGGGTAACTAGCGGGCATCTCTCATGGCTCAGAGTACCCAGCACGACATGGCCACTTCTAAGTGATCAAGAAGGGAATGCGGTACCGTGCCCCGATGATAGCCTCAAGTCTTCACAAATGGCACAGAAGGGGGGCTAAACCGTGACTTCAGCCCAAGGTATCTGGTGATTCAGGGATAGGGGTCCTAATATGTTAAAGATGCGATCGCACGGTTTGATTGCACCCCCATATCCATATAGTGATAGTGGTTTAAGTCCGTTTAATCGTCGGTACCATTCCTGATTAAGATGGTTCACCGTCAGGAAGTACTCCCTAGCCTCCCTGAGTGGCTGGATATTCCTTGACCGATGAGCGGAGCTTGTGCAGTGGTCAAGCACATTGGTGATTTCTTAGGTTGCAGGCAACATGATTGATGAAACCCACTCCACGGAGTCTTCCCCAGCCCCAAATTCTGAAGCCCCGGAAGAGTTGGAAGAACTGACGGTTGATGACACCGACCTTGATCTGGAGGCAGCCTTTGGAGACGGCAGCAGTGATGCAGGATCCGCTGGTGAGGCTGAAACGCCTACCCAAGACAGCGGTGATGCCGTGGCGATCGCGGCCCTAGATGGCCAGATTACAGCCCTGAAGGCCCAGTTGGACGATCGCAACAGCCAGTACGTCAGAATTGCGGCGGACTTCGAGAACTTTAGGCGGCGTACCGCTCGTGAGCGGGATGACCTAGAGGTGCAGTTCAAGTCCAATGTGATTGGAGAACTGTTGCCCGTCATCGATAACTTTGAGCGGGCGCGATCTCAAATCAAACCCCAAACCGACGCCGAAATGGCCATCCACAAAAGCTATCAGGGGGTCTACAAGCAACTGGTGGACTGCTTGAAGCGCTTAGGTGTGTCAGCCATGCGGGCAGAGGGTCAAGAGTTTGACCCCAACTACCACGAAGCGGTCATGCGGGAAGCTACCGATCAGTATCCCGAAGGCGTTGTTATGGAAGAACTCGTGCGCGGGTATCTTTTAGGAGAAAAGGTTCTGCGCCACGCCATGGTTAAAGTCGCCGCTCCCCCCGAACCTGACATGTCTCCTGAAGCGGGCGATGCCGCTGCTGCAGAGGCTTCGGACACCTAGGTTAACTTGGCCCCGTGGGGTGATTGGCGTTAGGTAATCACCCCACCCGCCCCCTGCTCGCTTACACCGAGTGCTGGGGCAGATCAGCTCAGCCCACCCTGCGGTCCGGACTACGACTTAGAACTTGATGATTGGTCTTGAAGCACAAGGACCTTGGGAGTCAAGCGACCATCTCCGTATTGCTCGATGTGCTGGGTGTCGAGCCTTGTCCCGTCAGCTTCTAAGTGTGTGTTTCCCGGTAGAGTCCATATTGTTAGGGAAAACCATCACTGTTATTGGAGAGAACCCATCCTCAGCGTGGGTGAATCTTCAGAATATAAGCTAACGTTGATGGCGAGAGTCTCCCCGAATAGCTAGCTGTTCATAGCCGCGAGTCATGGGAAAAGTTATTGGTATCGATCTCGGAACCACGAATAGTTGTGTTGCTGTCCTCGAAGGGGGCCAGCCCACGGTCATTACCAATACCGAAGGGGGACGAACAACCCCCAGCATTGTTGGGTTTGGCAAAAATGGTGAACGGTTAGTGGGCCAGTTGGCTAAACGCCAAGCGGTCACCAATGCCGAAAATACGGTTTACAGCATCAAGCGGTTTATTGGTCGTCGCTGGGAAGACACCAACAGCGAGAGAAGTCGAGTTCCCTACGTCTGTGTCGCGGGTCGGGACAACACCGTGGACGTGCAGATTCGGGGTAAAAACTATACTCCGCAGGAGGTTTCGGCCATGATCCTGCAAAAACTCAAGCAGGATGCCGAAGCTTATCTGGGGGAAGACGTGACCCAAGCGGTCATCACCGTCCCCGCTTACTTCACCGACGCTCAACGACAAGCCACGAAGGATGCGGGCACCATTTCTGGCTTAGAAGTCCTTCGTATTATTAACGAGCCGACGGCAGCAGCCCTATCCTACGGTTTGGACAAGCAGGACCAAGATCAAACCGTCCTCGTGTTTGACTTGGGTGGCGGCACCTTTGACGTATCCGTGCTGCAACTGGGGGATGGGGTCTTTGAGGTTAAAGCCACCGCTGGGAATAACCACCTTGGGGGCGATGACTTCGACAACTGCATTGCCCAATGGATGATTGACCAATTTCGAGAGCAGGAAGGTATTGATCTGGGGGCAGACCGCATGGCGCTGCAACGGATTCGAGAGGCAGCGGAGAAGGCCAAGATCGAACTCTCCAATATGCCCTCCACCTCCATTAACCTGCCCTTCATTACCGCCGACGAAACTGGGCCAAAGCATTTGGAAATGGGGTTGACCCGCGCCCAGTTCGAACAACTGGCCAAGACGTTGGTGCAGGGCACGCTAGAGCCCGTGAAACAGGCTATTAAGGATGCTGGCCTCAGCACAGACGACATCGATCGCATTCTCTTGGTGGGTGGCTCTACCCGCATACCAGCGGTACAACAGGCCATTACCGAGTTTTTTGGCGGCAAGACCCCTGACCGCTCCGTTAACCCCGATGAAGCGGTGGCCCTTGGAGCTTCCATTCAGGCTGGGGTGCTGGGTGGCGAAGTCGAAGATCTGCTGCTGCTAGACGTCACCCCCCTATCGTTGGGCATTGAAACCTTGGGTGAAGTGTTCACCAAGATTATTGAGCGCAACACCACCATTCCCACCAGCAAGACCCAGGTGTTTTCCACCGCAACCGACGGCCAAACCTCCGTCGAGGTGCATGTGCTGCAAGGGGAACGGGCCATGGCCAAGGACAATAAGAGCCTGGGTAAGTTTCAGCTCACGGGCATTCCCCCTGCCCCCCGAGGCGTACCCCAAATCGAAGTCTCCTTTGAAATTGATGCCGATGGCATCTTGCAGGTTGCTGCTAGGGATAAAGGTACCGGGCGGGAACAAAGCATTCGCATCACCAATACTGGCGGCCTCAGTGGTGATGAAGTAGAACGTATGCGCCAGGAGGCGGAAGTCTTTGCGGATGAGGATGAACGCCGCAAGTGGCTGACCTGAAAAACCGAGCGGACAACCTGTTCTACAGCTATGAGTCCACCATGCGGGACAATGGCGAACTGATGGATGCCACAGTCAAGGCTGCTGCTGAGGAAAAAGCTGCCGAATTACGGGCGGCCATGGCCGATCGCACGGTCACCCCAGAGGTGCTGCAAGACGCCATCGAAGCCTTGCAGCAGGCCCTCTTTGCCATTGGGGCCACGATGTACCAGCAGACCGATGGGGCAGAAGAGGATGACATTGACTTCGGGACAGATGTGCCTACCACGATCGCCGATGAGCATGTCACCAGCGATCAAGGGGACGCTACCGTAGAAGGGATAGATGCCACCGATATTGATGGCCTCGATCTAGACGCCACCCTAACCGCCGATTACGAAGCTATTGATTAGGGGGCTATCAATCCTCAAAGGGATTCTCCCCCCCAGCGGTAAGACGGCAATCCGTCCCTGGGAGGACGGTATGTTGCCCCCTAAAATAGGTTAATGTGTCGGAATGTTGATGCGTCTGTGAAGTAGCCGTCTATGGCCCGTGACTACTACGAAGTGCTGGGAGTTGCTCGCAGCGCTAGCCAGGATGAAATTAAGCGCGCCTATCGTCGCCAGGCCCGTAAGTACCATCCGGACGTCAACAAAGAAGACGGGGCGGAAGAGGTCTTTAAAGAAATTAACCGGGCCTATGAGGTCCTCTCGGAACCCGAGGTGCGTGCCCGTTACGACCGTTTTGGAGAAGCGGGTGTCAGCGGTGCTGGAGCCGCAGGCTTCCAAGACTTCGGCGACATGGGCGGGTTTGCCGATATTTTTGAGAGCTTTTTTGGCGGTTTTGGGGGCGCTACCACCAGTCGGCGACGGGGACCCAGCCGAGGGGATGACCTTCGCCTTGACCTGAAGCTGGACTTCAAGGAAGCCATCTTTGGTGGTGAGAAGGAAATTAAAATCAGCCATCTAGAAACCTGCGGCACCTGTCGGGGCTCTGGCGCTAAACCCGGCACCCGTCCGCAAACCTGCGGCACCTGTGGGGGCTCTGGCCAAGTGCGTCGCACCACCCGCACCCCCTTTGGCAGTTTTGCCCAGGTGTCAGCCTGCCCCACCTGTGGGGGATCTGGGGAAGTGGTGGAAGATCGCTGTGACACCTGCGGCGGTAGTGGCCACCACCAAACCTCCAAGAAGCTCAAGATCACCATCCCTGCCGGGGTTGATAACGGTACCCGGTTGCGGGTGTCCAACGAGGGGGATGCGGGTCAACGGGGAGGGCCAGCGGGCGACCTCTATGTGTATCTCTTTGTCTCGGAAGACACCGATTTTCGGCGGGATGGCATCAATATCCTGTCGGATTTGAAGATTACCTATCTACAGGCGATTTTGGGGGCCAAGATTGAGGTCAGTACTGTGGATGGTCCGGTGCAGATGGAGGTGCCAGCGGGTACCCAGCCCGACACGGTATTGACGCTAGAGAATCGAGGCGTACCGAAGCTTGGCAACCCGGTGAGTCGGGGTGACCATCTGATTACGGTGAAGGTACAAATCCCCACCCGGCTCAAGCCGGAAGAGCGGGATTTGGTGGAGAAGTTGGCGGAAATGCGCGGCGATCGCGTTAGCAAGGGTGGTGGCATTGAAGGCTTCTTGGGGGGGTTATTCCGAGGATGAGTTCGGTCTCACCCGCCAACAGCGGCCCAGGATCCATGATTACCCCCGATGTCCAGCTTGACTTGCGGGGCACCCCCTGCCCAATCAATTTTGTGCGGACTAAGCTGCAACTGGATCGCATGGCGGGGGGCGAGTTGCTAGAGGTTTGGCTAGATGCGGGGGAGCCCGTGGAGCAGGTACCCGACAGCCTCACCATGGCAGGGTATGCCATTGAGCAACTGGCTGATCACGGTGACTTTTTTGCCCTACAGGTACGGAAGCCTCACGCCTAAGGGGCAACCTGATGACCACTGAATCATCTGCCGCTGATTGCAAGCAAGAGCCGTCCTTGTGGGGAACGGTGCTGGCGGTGCAGGCCAACTTTTATCAAGTGCAGTTAGATGCTCCGGCTGAACATGCTGGACCTCTGCGGCCTGCAACCCTGCTCTGTACGCGGCGGGCACGGCTGAAGAAAATGGGGCAGCAGGTGATGGTGGGCGATCGCGTTGCCCTCGAAGAACCAGACTGGGACGGGGGGCGGGGGGCGATCGCGACGGTGGCCCCCCGCCACACCCAGTTAGACCGCCCTCCCGTTGCCAACGCCAATCAAATCTTGTTGGTGTTCTCCCTAACGGAACCGGATTTGGACCCCCACCAGTTGAGCCGCTTTTTGATCAAGGCGGAAACCACGGCCATGGCCATTGCCCTGGTGTTGAACAAACGGGATTTGGTCGCGCCCACCGTGGTAGACGCCTGGGGCGATCGGCTAGCGGCCTGGGGCTATGCCCCGATTCCCCTAAGTGTGACCTGCGACCCTGTGCAGGCAACCTTGGACCCTTACCTGCGCGATCGCGCCACCATTATTTCTGGCCCTTCCGGTGTGGGCAAGTCGAGCCTGATTAACCGTCTGATTCCCCAAGCCCACCTGCGCACCGGGCGCGTATCGGGCAAGTTGGGGCGGGGTCGCCACACCACGCGCCATGTGGAACTGTTTCAACTCCCTGGGGGTGGGCTGCTAGCCGATACCCCCGGCTTCAACCAACCGGATATCGACTGTGCGCCAGGGGACCTCGCCCAGTACTTCCCTGAGATGCGCCAGCAACTGGGCGATCGCCCCTGCCAATTTGCCGACTGCCTGCACCAAGGGGAACCGGGCTGTGGGGTGACAACCGATTGGGAGCGCTATGCCGACTATCTCGCCCTGTTGGCTACTTGCCTCGACCAGGAGCAGCAGCGCCAGAGCCAAGGGGAGGATCACGAAGGCATGAAGGTGAAAGTGGGGGAAGCTGGTCAAATTCACCACGAGCCCCGGCTACAGGCCAAAAAATATCGCCGGGTTTCCCGGCGCAGTCGGCAGCAGTCTCTACAAGATCTTCACTACGAGGTGCGTGACGGCGTTGATCACCTGGACCCGACGGCCTGGGATGAGGACCCTAGTGATTAAGGGCACGTCCTATTAGATCTCAAAACGTTAAGATCCGCGCCGGATCCCTTCCCAAGGGCAATCTTCCTAACGGAAAATCAACGACAGACCGTTCATGGTTTG
>JAQCHG010000028.1 GCA_027619675.1 Cyanobacteriota bacterium | reverse complement strand
GGCTTGCAGAAGGGGGAGTGGCCATACGTGCAATGGGAAACGCCCTTACCATAGCGGTGACCCCGGCTAAATTCAATTTCCCCAATGCCATCGGGGGGTAGAGGGGGCAGGGAGTCAGCATCTAGGGAGCCGGGAGAGGTTCGGGGATTTTTCGGAATGAATGTACCGCCGTAGCTTGACGTCGAGGTACGAGACCCAACAGTCTGAGCAGGTAATTTCCTTCCCGGAGAGCGCCTTCGATGGGGAAGTCCTACAGGGGCAGGACTTGGCCCCTTAGCCCCGCAGGGGCCGGGAGACCATAGCGCTGGAGCAGCGTCGGGACGATGTCATAGAGCTGTGCCCCGGTTAAGACTTGGCCCTGGCGTGGTTGACGGGGATCATGGAAGATCATGAGCCCAAAAGGGGCGTGGTTGGCGTCATCGGGACCCGTGTCGTTTTCCACGGTGTAGAGGCTATTGAGGCCGACGCTGCCCACGCTGCGCCAGGCCAAATCATCGAAATATACGATTAAATCCGGCGCTCGCCCCCGCACCTTCTGGTAAATCTCTTGGGGCTTAAACACCTTGATGGGCATGGGGTTGCCGCTGGGATCCGTCAGGGTTGCTAGCTTTGCGGCTAACTGCGATCGCAGCGCTTCGTAGGCCGCCATGGGGACGATCCCCTCCGGTTCCCGGCCCTGCACATTGAGGAAAATACGGGCGTAGTAACCCCCCGCCCCCCACACCTGGGTTTGACTCCAATCCACCGCCGCCTGGTCTAAGGATATCGGTTCACTCGGTTTCTCCTTCAGGGTGAGATAGCCCTGGTCCATCAGCCATTCGTTGATACAGATGCCCCCCATCAACGGCTGGGCACCGTGGTCTGACACCACCAGCACCGCTGTGTCCTGGTCACAGTGGCGCAGCAGTTCCCCGACCCGCTGATCCACATGGACGTAGTAGTCGTGGATGGCGGTGGCAAAGGGGGAGTCGGGTTCATATTGGGGGTGGCAGGGATCCATCGGCTTCCAGAAGGCGTGGTGGATGCGATCGACCCCCATATCCACCAACATCAAAAAATCGGGCTGATCCCGCTGAATCAGCTTTTCCGCCAGGGTAAAGCGCTGGTCGCAAAGGGTGTAGAGATTGTCGAGGATGCGCGCCTTTTCATCGGAGCGAAAATTGGGCACGTCCATCATGAAATCGGGCATCCAAGCGCGAATCTCGTCCGCCAATTCTGGGGGGTGGGTAAAGGGCACCTGGGGGCTGGGGGTGAGGAAGCAGGACACCAAGGCCCCCTGTACCGGGTAGGGGGGGGAAGTGCCGGGAACGCTGATCACCGCCACCCGCCAGCCCGCTTCCCCCAGCAGATCCCAAAGGCGGGGCACCTTGACCGCGCTGCCATCGGAAATGGCCATGGAGTGGTAGCCGCGATCGCGGCGATTGCGAAACCCGTAGATCCCCAACTCGCCGGGATCTCGGCCACTCATCATGCAGCTCCAAGCGGGCACGGTGATGGCGGGGATACTGCTTTCCAGCCGTCCGTAGCTACCCTGGGCCATCAATCGAGAGAGGTTGGGCAAGTCCGCCCGCCACTGCTCAAATACCAGGGAGGGCTCCATGCAGTCGAGGCCAATGATCACTAACCGGGGCGTGGGCATGGAGATTCTCCGCTGGGGCAATGGACTTTGCCTATTCTAGGCAGGCGATCGCCCCCTCCGGGGGGCAGACTCGGGGTGCCGATGGACAGAACGGGTCCGGGTTGTCGGTTCGTTAACAGGGGCTTTGAACCGAGACACGGGGAAACGCGGACCAAGTAGTCGCCATCGAGAGACATGAAGCATCCCCCCACAAAAGGCAAAGAGGTAGCGGCCCTAACAAGATTGAAAATCAATATCAGGAAGCTCAGCCAATAATAGAGGCAAGGGTGGTCATCTTTCCCGTTTAATAGTGGAAATGAGGGCACCTCCCTGAGGTGACCAGGGGAAATTCCAGGATTTTTATTGACAATACGTCTCAACAAGATACACTGGAAACTAAGAAGACTCAGATTTAGTTGTCTGTGTTCTCCTCTCAGCGAATGATGTCAAGGGCAGCCCTAGGGCTGCCCTTTTTTGTCTAGGGGTGGCCAACAATGACCGCCAGAATCCTTTTTCGACAAAGGCTACAGCCCCTGACGGTATCCCACGAGCGGGCCAAGCCAGGGTGGGTGACCTAGGACCGCACGGCGTAAATTCACCAACCGTTTCCTGGGGTGGGGAAGCGGAGGGACCAGGGAGCCAAGGGACTGTGACGACCGCCGCCGCCTACTAGCTAGACGTTCGTCGGTGATGGGTGATGCACCCTAGGGCTGGGAAGGCTCTGCCGACGGGGCAATGCGCTTGGTTAAGATGCGTAGGATTTGATTGTCATGGGGGGTCGGTAAGGGCGGTGACCAAGCGGTGACCTCCGCGAATCCCAGTTGATGCTGGAGGGCGATGAAGGTCTGAACCACCTGGGGAGTGCCGACGACCATAAGTCGAATGGAGTCGGGGTTGGGGGCCGAGGGGACGGAAAAGCTGGGCAGATTAGGATAGGTCATAGCTATCGGTAAACATCAGCAATGATGGGGCCTGGAGGCGATCGCGGCAGCGCGCCAATGCCGCGATCGCCCCAAAGAGAAGTACACGCGATCGCTTCCATACTTTGACTGCTTGGCGGACAAATGTCAATACCCAGGCAAAGAATGCCGATGCCGCCAGAACGACCAAACCCTTCGCGAAGAAGTTGCCGATAATATGCCGTCACGGGTTTTGAAGGGGCCGTTACGAGCCTCCTCCAGCCCTCATTGCAGCAACGGGGCAGCAGTTGCGTGGGCAGGGAACTGGGCGCAATCAGCTATGTCGCCATCGACCCGTGGGCAACTGCGACATATTCACAGGTCCCCGTCGAGGGGAGAGATGGTTTTTAGCAGCTCATCCTGCTGCACACGGGGGAGATACTTTTGGGGGTTGAGCTTCACCGCCCGCCGCAGATGTTCGATCGCCCAATCAGGACGTTCCAGCGCCGCATAGCAACAGGCCTGCTGAAAAAAGGCCAGGGCCAGATCCGGCTCGATCGCCAGGGCTTTGTTAAAAGCCTCAATCGCCTCTTCGTATCGATGCAACTGCCGGAGGGTGAGCCCCAGCACCAGCCACCCCTGCACAAAATAAATTTGCCGCTTGAGGGCTTCCGTTAGGGCGTGGTGGGCCTCTTCATACCGGCAGAGGCGGGCCAGGGTGATGCCCTTTTGAAACCAGGTGCGGGGATTTTCGGGGTCGAGGCGCACGGCGTGGTGGATGTGGTCCAACGCGGTGGCGGTGTCCCCTTGGCGGCGCAGGATGTGGCCATAACAGGCGTAGAGGCGCGGGTCTGCCCACCGTTGCCGCAGGGGTTCCGCTAGGCACACCAATGCCTCTGGGTACCGTTGTAGGCGGGTGAGGGTAAAGGCCAGGGCCAGATAGGCATCTCGATGCTGGGGGGCGTGGTGAATGGCGGCCTTAAAGCAGGCGATCGCCTGATCAAAACACCGCAGCCGATAGGCCGCCAACCCCTGACCATGCCAAAACAAACCGTTGCTAGGCTCCTGGGTCAAGGCTTGGCCATAGGCGGCGACCGCCGCCTCATAACGCTTTAAACGGTGTAGCAGTTGGCCATAGCGATACCAAATCCGTCCCTGGTGGGGGGCAAATTCCAAGGCTTTTTCGTAGGCATTGGCGGCCTCCGTTACCCAGCCCGCCGCCGCTAGGGCCGTGCCGTAATTAGCCCACACCGTCGGGTCCGTGGGGGCAAAGGCCAGGGTCTTTTGGTAGCTACTGACGGCTGCTTCGTAGCGTCCTAGCCGCCCCAGTAGATAGCTGCGGAGTCGCCAAGCTTCGGCATTGGTGGGCTCCGCTTGCAGCCGAACCTCGCACTTCCCCAAGGCTTCCGCCAGGGTGGCGGCTGAGGCCCAATCCCAATTCCTGGCCGGGACTACTGCGGTTTGCTGTATGGAAGAGGCTGAAGCCATCAACTCAGTCTCAGATTTAGGGCAGGTGGCGTGCCGATTATTGCATCAGGAATAGTTGCATCAGGAACCGAGGTGAGGTGGACGCGCCCTGGATCTATTTGGATCTATCTGCTTGCAGCGTACCCAGTTCCTTGGGGGCTGTCATCAACGCCAGTCAGGATCCTGGTAGTGCCATGGTTACAGCCCCTAGCCCCAGGACCACGCGGCATCCATCATGAACAATCAGGGCAGGGGCGATCGCCCGCCCCAGATCGCAGCCTTTGCCGCCACCGCCCCACCGCCTGGCTTCTGGCAGCAAAGGCTGCGGCGTGGGGGGACGTGGGAAGAAGACGGAGGACAACGGGAAATCTAAAATCCGCCACCGCAAAAAAAACACGGTCCCCAACCTTCCTTTACACTGCATTCGGAGCGGTTGGGCCGAGGGGCCGGGCCGCAGGCAGGCCACGGTTATTCGTTTCATTCACGTCAGAGGATCGGAGTTGATGGACACCGCAGCACTATGGCAGCGCTACCAAGACTGGCTCTATTACCACCCAGGGCTGGGATTGTATTTAGATGTCAGCCGTGTGCGGTTTGATGACGCCTTCGTCACCCAGATGCAGCCCAAGTTTGAGCAGGCATTTCAGGCGATCGCGGCGTTAGAAGCGGGGGCGATCGCCAACCCCGACGAAGGGCGCATGGTGGGCCACTACTGGCTGCGAGATCCAGACCTAGCCCCCAACCCCGACCTCAAGCAGGACATCGTTGGCACCCTGGCCAAAATCGAAACCTTCACCAAGCAAATTCACACGGGCAACGTCTACCCCCCCGGCCAAGAGCATTTCACCGATGTGTTATCCATTGGCATTGGCGGGTCGGCCCTGGGTCCTCAGTTTGTCTCCCAGGCCCTCAGCGGCATCGATCCAGCATTGCGGCTGCATTTCATCGACAACACCGATCCCGCCGGCATCGATCGCACCTTAGATGCCCTGGGCGATCGCCTCGCCACCACCCTGGTAATTGTGATCTCCAAATCTGGCGGCACCCCCGAAACCCGCAACGGCATGAAGGAAGTGCAGCACCGCTTTGCCCAAAAAGGGCTCAACTTCCCCCGTCAGGCGGTGGCGGTGACGGGCATTGGCAGCAACTTGGAAAAGCTGGCCCAATCCGAAGGCTGGTTAGAAACCTTCCCCATGCACGATTGGGTGGGGGGGCGCACCTCGGAACTGTCCGCCGTGGGGCTACTCCCCGCCGCCCTAGAAGGCATCGATATCCGGGCCATGCTGGCAGGGGCGAAGGAAATGGACGCCGCCACCCGCATTCCGGTTGTCAAGCAAAACCCTGCCGCCCTGCTGGCCCTGGGCTGGTACTACACCGGTCAGGGTCAAGGGCAAAAGGACATGGTGCTGCTGCCCTACAAGGACAGCCTGCTGCTGTTTAGCCGCTACCTGCAACAGTTGGTGATGGAATCCCTCGGCAAAGAGCGGGATTTGGACGGTAACGTCGTCCACCAGGGCATTGCCGTCTACGGCAACAAGGGCTCCACCGACCAGCACGCCTACGTGCAACAACTGCGGGAGGGGGTGAATAACTTCTTCGTCACCTTTATTGAGGTGTTGAAGGACCGGACCGGGGATTCCCCGGAAATGGAAACCGGGATCACCGCTGGGGACTACCTCTCCGGCTTCCTCCAGGGCACCCGCCAAGCCCTCTACGAAAACCAGCGGGATTCCATCACCGTTACCATCCCGGAAGTAACCCCCCACCAGGTAGGGGCACTGATTGCCCTCTATGAACGGGCGGTAAGCCTCTATGCCTGTTTGATCAACATCAACGCCTATCACCAGCCGGGGGTAGAGGCAGGCAAAAAAGCGGCGGCAACCATTCTCGATCTGCAAACCCAAGTGATGGCCGCCCTCAAGGCTACCCGTGGCCCCATTTCCCTCGGGGATTTGGCCGCCCGTGCCCAAGCCTCAGATCAGGTGGAAACCCTTTACCGCATTCTGCGCCACCTGGAAGCCAACGATCGCGGTGTGCAGTTCCACGGAGATCGCGATCGCCCCGGCCATCTCACCATCACCTATCACCCTTAGGAATTGAAGTTAGTTAACACTTTCGCCAGAGTTTTTTGGCGGTGCCCCCGCCACCGCTTAGCCTGTAGGTGGCACTGGGCAGTTTCCCGGTCGCGATCGCTGTATTTCAACCCATTTCCATGCCGTTAACCATTTTGGTTGTGGAAGACGATGAGGGCACTCGTCTCTCCATTCAGGACTACCTAGACCTGGAGGGGTATTCGGTGATGACCGCCAAGGATGGCTGGGAAGCGTTGGAAGTGGTCGAAACCACCCAGCCCCAGCTCATCGTCACCGACATTTCCATGCCTCGGGTCGATGGCTACGCCTTTCTCAAGTCCCTCCGGCAGCGCCCCGCTTGGCGGCTGTTGCCCGTGGTGTTTCTCACCGCCCATGCGGAGACGCGGGAGCGGGTGCGGGGCTATCAAAGCGGCTGTGATGCCTATTTAGAAAAGCCCTTTGAACTGGATGAGCTGGGGGCGGTGGTGCGGAATCTGTTGGAGCGATCGCAGCTGATTCAAACCGCTCTGCTGCAATACAGCTTGGCTAACCCGACGCCCCCAGCCGCCTCAAGGGCCAATCCGACCATTCCCGATCGCTATTCAGCGGCTTTTCATCCCAAATTGCACGAGCGAGAGCGCAATGTGCTGGACCTAATCTCCGAGGGCCTTTCCAATGCCCAGATTGCCGATCGCCTGTACCTCAGCCCCCGCACCGTAGAAAAGTACGTCAGCAGCCTACTGCGGAAAACCGAGACCGCCAACCGAGCAGAGCTAGTCCGCTTCGCCATGGATCACCACTTGGTGGATTAGGGGGCTGTCACCCATGCTAGCCAGCCCCCTTTACTGGCTGACAATGCCTGACCACTGCACTTTTTTCTCGCGGCTGCGGCGGTAAGAAAAGAACCGATCGGGCTCTCGATAGGTGCAATGGGGGGCGATCGCCACCTGATCGGCCCCTAGCCCCAGGTGAGCGAGCTGACGGGCTAGGATCCGCCGCACATCCAACCGCATCCGTCCGGGGGTGGGATCCGGCAGCAGCGGCGCGTCCACCCCGGCGCTCAACTGGGCCACCACCTCATCATCCGTGGCGCTCTCCTCCGGCAGCAGAGAACGACCCACCTGGGCCGCCACCTGGGTGGTGACTTGATACACCTCACCGCCAATGGCTGGCCCTAGGGCCACCCGGAGATCCCCCAGGTCGCTGCCCTGGGCCTGAAGCTTTTGAATGGCAATGGGCACGATTTTCAGCGCGGTGCCCCGCCAGCCTGCATGGACCGCCACCGCTTGCCCCGTGCGCTGGTCGGCAATTAGGGCCGGGGTACAGTCGGCGCTACAGACCCACACCGCTTGCTCGGGGGCGGTCGTCATCACCCCATCCGCCTCCGGGCGGGGGGCCTCTGGGGCGATCGCCTCAGCAAAATCCGCTGGGCTGAGGATCCGATTGCCATGGACCTGCTTGGCCCGGTACACCTGCGGGGTGGGGGCCAGCCCAGGGGTTAAAGCTTCTGGGGTATGGGGCCAAGACTGGTTGGTGAAAAACCCGTGGGGCCAATCTGCCAACAAATCGGTTGTTAAGTAGGGGTGATGGTGCCAGTGGGACCAGTGCCAAGCAGCGCTCATAGGGTTGGGGAGTTGGGGTAAAGAGGGGCAAGGGTCGCGATCGGGGGGCGGTGCTCTCCATTCCGACCCCCACCCCTGGCAAATGTTTCCGCCTAGAGGCTGCACGAAAAGGGCCAGAGAGACAGAAAAAAGAGCCTGAGACTTCATCGAATCAGGCCCTTTTATCAATTAGTCGCTCTAATTTTGCCATGGCAGTGGACGACACAGATCCGCTGCTGGCTTCTTATCCCCAAATTTTGGTCCCCTAGCGATGCTGGTATGGCTACCGCGTTTCCTGCTGGGCGCATCCCACTTTTGTCATCCTGTTCGCGGAGCGACTCCGAAGGAGTAATGGAACGGGGTGTAGCGAAGGATCTCAGTCCTCGTGCAAGATCGCGATTCTTCACTTCGCTATCGCTACATTCAGAATGACATTTGCAAAACTGGGATGCACGCGTTTAGGTATGTTTCATCAGCCTTGGAAACACGGTATACCAATGTTGTTTGAAGCTGTTAGGACTTATGAAAAACGCTCCTAAATCCTTGGTGTGTCCTTAGGGTAGGGGGTTTCAGCCCCCTGCCCATGGATATGACTGCGTAAGCCCTGACTGTATCAGAGCGCATCATTTGTGATCTTTGGTCCGAATAGGAATCCCTGATTCAAGGTACTCTTTAACGGCATCGGCAAACTTCTTCTCAGGGCTTGGTTTATCAGGTGGCTTTTTGGGCCAGTTCAGGTAAGTTAAAACACCTACAAAAAACAGAACAGGTAGCAATTCCATGACGGTGAATCTCCAGTCCCAGCAAACACCTTCACGGTGTCACGGCTGTTTTCCACTGGAAATGGGGAGAAAGTCAGGAAGATTCAGGTGCGGGGAGGGTAAAGGTCAGGTATTAGTTCGCAGCCTCTAGAAACCTCTATCCCAGCCATTGGGGGATCATGGGCAGCGACTTCAAAAGGGCGATCGCCCCAGGGCCTACCCTCTATAGATCGGGACGGGGGACGGGGGCGGGAAAGCCCGCTTGAAACGATCGCTGGCGTTCTTCAGGGGTTTCTGACCCCGGTACCCACAGGGTTTCGTAGAAGAAATAGGACACCCCAGCATAGGCGCGATCGCGCACAGCGGCCAGTTGTTCTGTCAACAGTGTGCTGTTGGTGGGCCGCCCCCGCAGGCCGCTGAGCAGACCAATACTGGTGGGAATGTGGCGGCGGGCCTGTTCTATAGAGGGTTTGTTCAGTTCCCAGGCAAAGCGATCGAGGTCATTGCGGTAAACCTGCACGATCAATTCCTCCACATAACCATCCTGTTGCCAAGTGGGCCAATCTTGCAGATAGCGTTCGTAGGCAAAGGGGTAGGGATTGGGGGAAATGGAGACCACCGCCTCGGGATTGCGATCTTTCACTAGGCGATGGAGGTCGGCCACAAAGGCGGTGATTTTGTTAGCTCGCCAGCGCATCCACTCGGGATCATTTTCATCATCCGGTGGCCCCTTGCCGCCGTGTTCTTGGCGGTAGAGATTCACCGTGTAGGGGTCGTAGCCCATATCCACAGGCAGCCCCAAATGGTCGTCGAATTGGATGCCCTCGACCGCATAGGTGGACAGCACCTCATCCACCAGATGCAACAGTAGCCGCTGCACATCGGGGTGGAAGGGGTTCATCCAGATAAATGTCTCCGTGCCCTGGAGAATTTCCTGGCTGCCGTCCCGCCGTTGGGTAAACCAGTCGGGGTGCTGCTGGGGCAGGTCGTAGTCGGCGGGGGCCATGAAGCCAAATTCAAACCAGGGCACCACCGCCATGCCCGCCGCGTGGCCTAGATCCACCACCTCTCGCAGCATGTCGCGATCGCCCTGGGCCGCTTCAAGGGCTGGGTTTTCACCGGGATGCAAACGCTTCGACCGCCCCAGCCAACGCTCCCCAACGGCGCTGGGATAGAGGGTGTAGCCACCATTCCACACCACCGGGTACAGGGTGTTGAAATGGAGGGCCTGGAGGCGATCGATGCCCGCCACCAAGTTGGCCTGGGAAAACAACACGTTGCTGTCAATGTTGGTCAGCCATACCCCCCGCAACTCTTGACTGGGCAGGGCTTGGGCTGGCAGAGCCGCCGCTGGGGCCACCCATTC
>JAQCHG010000027.1 GCA_027619675.1 Cyanobacteriota bacterium | reverse complement strand
GTCGGCCCCCTCGCTAGGGTGCAGGCACCGGAGGCTGAGTTGGAGGCATTGGAAGCGGATCCGGTGTTGGAGGCCCGGTCTCGCTTGGGGTTACCCCAGACACGGGTATTCAAGCCATTGTCCAGCACCAAGGATTTCCAAGCCTTGAGCCCAACGGCGACCACCTTAGAGCGATCGCCCTAAGGCCATTGCCCCCCATCCAACCGTAACCAGCCCCTGTTCCCGTTAGCGACTCCCTAAGGGAGCAATGGGGTTCTTGGTTTTGCCTCCCCAGAGAGGCTGCCGAGTCCGCATAGCCCGGCTTGTTATCGTTTTGGCATCCCACCTACGAGACCGGATTACCAGGCTGACCCTAGAGACTTAGGGACTACCCGCCCTGGCAATCTCAAGGTTTTTGAAAGACGGCAAAATGTTCGTCCCCGGCTCGGCGAGGGATGGAGTTGGGAACGGGGGTGAGGGATTGCAGGGTGAAGCGATGGCCAAAGCGCTGACGGACTTCCGCCGGAGTGGTACCGAAGGGGGGACCGCCGGGGCGTTGGTGGGTGAAAAAGATGGCGATCAACTGGCCCCCTGGCTTCAGTAAGCCGTGGACGAGATCCACATAGCGATCGCGTTGGCTGGGGTCAATGGCACAAAAACAGGTGTGCTCTGCCACCCAGTCAAACTGCCCTGCCCAGTCTGGCAGCAGGTCAAAGATATCTCGCTGAAGGAAGTGGGCGGATACTCCCTGGGCTTCGGCGGCAGCGGTGGCGGCGGCGATCGCCGCTGGTGCGTAGTCTACCCCCGTCACCGCAAAGCCTGCCTGGGCGAACAAGAAGGCATCGTGGCCCCGGCCACAGCCCAGCACCAGCAGGCTCCCCCCGGTTGGGGTTTGCTGCCCCACCCAGGTTTGAAAACCGGGGGCGGGGTGGCCCAAATCCCAAGGGCTGTTGTCGTCTTGGTAACGGGCCTCCCAAAAGTCAGGGGAAAGGTGGGGGGCATCGGTCTGGGTCATGGCGATCGCGGCTAGGGGGTCAGTCCCTATTCTTCCTCATCAGCGGGGGTGATGGGTTCTGCTCCGTTGGTGTCGCGGCTAATGGCCAGCTTCTCCCGCACCAGCGCTTCGATTTCCGCCGCCATCTCTGGCTTCTCCTCCAGTAGGCGAATGGCATTGTCGCGGCCCTGGCTGATGTTTTCGCCCTTGTAGCTGTACCAAGCCCCCTTGCGGACGATGATTTTGTGGTGTTCTGCCAAATCCACCAAGCAGCCCAGGCTAGAGATACCCTGGCCAAAGATCACGTCAAACTCAGCGATGCGGAAGGGCGGAGCCACCTTGTTTTTGGCAACCTTAACCTTGGCCCGGATGCCGTATTCCTCGGTGCCCTTTTTGAGGGTTTGGATGCGGCGAATGTCCAGCCGCACCGAGGCATAAAACTTGAGGGCGTTCCCCCCGGTGGTGGTTTCGGGGTTGCCGTAGACCACGCCAATTTTTAAGCGCAACTGGTTGAGAAAAATGACGGTGCAGCCAGATTTCCCAATGTTCCCGGTGATTTTCCGCAGGGCTTGGCTCATCAACCGGGCCTGCAACCCCACATGGGAGTCCCCCATTTCCCCTTCAATTTCAGCCCGAGGCACCAGGGCGGCCACTGAGTCCACCACCACTAAATCGATGGCGGAGGATCGCACCAGTTGATCGACAATTTCTAGGGCAGCTTCGCCGGTGTCCGGCTGGGACACCAGCAATTCTTCAATATTCACCCCCAGGTTGCGGGCATATTCTGGGTCGAGGGCGTGTTCTGCATCCACAAAGGCGGCGGTGCCCCCCATCTTCTGCACCTCCGCTAGGGCATGGAGGGCGAGGGTGGTTTTACCGGAACTTTCAGGGCCGTAGATTTCAATCACCCGGCCCTTGGGCAAGCCGCCCCCGAGGGCCAAATCCAGGGTTAACGCCCCAGTGGGGATAGTTTCCACCTTCATGCGGCTGGCATCCCCCAGGCGCATAATGGAGCCCTTGCCAAAGTTGCGCTCAATTTGACTGAGCACCAGGCTGAGGGCTTTGTCTTTATCGGGGTTGCCAGTGGTGGTTTTCGCCATGGGTAATGGGGTCCAGCGCCAGATGCGGGGTTAGGTTTCGCAGTCAGGGTTTAGTCTAGCGGTATCCCTAGGGGCTGTCATCAACGGGTCAAGGAAT
Organism: Cyanobacteriota bacterium; assembly: GCA_027619675.1. Classification (GTDB taxonomy): domain Bacteria; phylum Cyanobacteriota; class Cyanobacteriia; order Phormidesmidales; family Phormidesmidaceae; genus PCC-6406. The sequence continues at coordinate 7,834 of JAQCHG010000027.1, read as the reverse complement.
CCCGACGGAGATAACAGCGATAGCCCGAGGGTTTTTCGAGGGGGGAGTGGTAGTCTGCCTAGCCCCGCCCAGGAAAAGGAGCGCTAACTAAGCAGTGTGCGGCCCTTGTGGCTGCCTCGGTCTAGCCGGATACGGCAGGTGGGCCTAGGCATGACCCTTTGACTATACATACAATTGTACTAAAATTCCAGGGTGCCATGATTGAAGTTTCTGACGTTCCTCGGCCCCAGTTGCTATGGCCTATTCCGAAGACACCCTCACCCTGCCTACCGATACCCTCAGCGTGGCGGGGTTGACCCATTATCTCCAGGATCTCTTGGGTCAGGATGAACAATTGCTGCGGGTGTGGGTGCTGGGGGAGGTGTCGAGCGCCAGCGATCGCGGGGGCCACCTCTTTTTTACCTTGCAGGAACCGGATGGGTCGGCGGTGTTGAACTGTGTGGCTTGGCGATCGCAGCGCAGCCGTCTGGCCACTGACCCCGTACCGGGGAAGCAGGCTTTGGTGTTGGGGCAAGTGCGTCTCTATGGCCAGCGCAGCAGCTATCAGTTGATGGTGTTTCAACTGTTGCCAGCGGGGGCGGGGTTGCAGGCCCTGCGGCGGCAGCAACTGCGAGATCGCCTCCAGGCAGAGGGGCTATTTGACCCGGCCCACAAGCGCCCCCTGCCCCCCTATCCCGAAACCATTGCGGTGGTCACCTCCCCCCAGGCGGCGGCATGGGGCGACATTCAGCGCACTCTCCAGCAGCGCCACCCCGGCCTGCGGGTCCTGCTGGCCCCCGCCACGGTGCAGGGAGCCCAAGCCCCCGCCTCCATTGCCGCTGCCCTAGGGCGGGTAGGGGCTGATCCCCGCCCTGAGTTGGTGATTGTGGCGCGGGGGGGCGGCGCACGGGAAGATTTGGACTGCTTTGATGATGAACGGGTGGTGCGGGCGATCGTCACCTGCCCCATCCCGGTGGTGACGGGCATTGGCCACCAGCGGGACGAGTCCCTGGCGGATTTGGCCGCTGACCATTGTGCCCATACCCCCACGGCGGCGGCGGAGCAGGCGGTGCCCGCCTGGATTGACCTGTGGCAGGCCCACCACCAGCGGCAGACGGCGGTGGTGATGGCCTTTCAGTCGGCGGTGCAAATGCAGTACGAACGGGTAGCGGACCTGCACCGCCGCCTCGAAAACCTGCGGATTGATCAGCGCCTGCATCAAGAGCAACAGCGGCTCACCTGGCTCAAGCAGCGCTGGGTGCAGCAGGTGCGCCACGAGTTAGCCAGTGCCCAGCGCCACTGTGAAGCTCTAGGCCAGACCCTCCACAGTTTGGACCCGGCGGCGGTGCTACGGCGGGGCTATGCCCTGGTGCGTCAAACCTCTGGCGCGGTGGTGACCCGTGCCCCCCAGGTACAGGTGGGGGAAACCCTGCACATTCAACTGGGGCAGGGGGCGATCGCAGCCCAAGTCACCGCCTGTCCCCTGCCACTTCCCACCGCTGATTCTCCGCCCACCCTGCCACCATCACCGCCAGGGCCAGCCCCCCCCTGAGCCTCCACGGTTTACCCGCTGCCCTTGACGCCCCCTGGCGATCGCACGCCCAAATCTGTCCCTGACGCCCTATCTGTGAAGCCATGTCCCCCCAAGATCGCACCTCCGACTGGTCCTACGAAGCCGCCGTTGCCAACATTGAAGACACGGTAGCCCGCCTAGAGCAGGGGGATCTGCCCCTAGCCACCATTTTTGCCACCTTTGAGGCGGCGGTGACGGAGCTACGGCGATGCGAAACTTTTTTGCAAGCAAAACAGCAGCAGGCCGACCTGCTGATTGAAACCCTGATGGATGAGGGCACAGAGGGTTGATCCAGGGGTTGGCATGGATGACGGTTACAACCCCTACCTCTAGATCAGGAACGTCTGGGCAGTGAACCCCGACCAGATGTTCCCCCCTAGCTTGATGCCGCGCCCTAAAAAAATGCGTGGATTCCTGGGAACCGGAAGCAGGCGGGGTTAAGCTAATCGGCGTGATTTGCTGCGCTCATCCCCGGCTATGCCATGAAAACATCCCGTTTGCGCCCGTTTTTCTTCACCCTGCTGTTGGTGGCGGCCTGTAACACTGCCCCCAAAATCGAAACCTTCACCTCTGACAATGGCGGCTTTGTCGTCTCAACCCCCATCGTTCTAGAGGAAGCCACCCAATCGGTGGACACGGCGGTGGGTCCCATCGACATTTACACCTACACCGCTGAAGACCGCAACGCCGCCTATGTGGTGGCCTATTCTGACTACCCGGCGGAGATTGTGGCCCAAAATGACCCGGCCACCATGCTGAACGGCAGCCGTGATGGGGCAGTGGGCAATGTCGGCGGCACCCTAATCAGTGAGGATGAAATTGAGTTGAGCGGCAATCCAGGGCGATCGCTGGTCATTGATGCCCAAACCGAGGACGGTCAAGCTGCCACGGTCAACGCCCGCATTTACCTCGTCGATAACCGCCTCTACCAGGTACTCGTGGTGGTGCCCAAGGGGGAAGAGGACAAGGTGGATATCCAGGGCTTCCTCGACTCCTTTAGACTCACCGAGTAAGGGACGGTATCCCACTTTTGGGGGACCAGCGATCGCGCCGCCTCAGGGCACCGATCCCTCTGCCTCTAGGGCGTTTACAGGGAAAATAGTAGGGGCGCAGAGGTCTGCGCCCGATGCGGAAGGTGGAGATCCACAGGGGAGGTGCCCCCTGGGTTTCAAGCCAAGGCGCAGGGGTCTGCGCCCCATAGAAAACAGGGAGCCCTATCTCAGGGAATGGGGCTAACTAACCTGAGTTCGGGATCAGTCGATGGAGGAGATGCTGTGATGCTCCACCCCAGAGAATCAGTAGGGGCGCAGGGGTCTGCGCCCTGAAAATGTATCGGGCAACCGGATATCTGAGCCCATATCGGACGGGAATTCCACTGATTGCAGGGCGCAAACCCTTGCGCCCCTACAGAAACGGAAATGCCACCTATCCCGAACTCAGGTTAGCTAGGGTCTCCGTCCATGGTGCCAAAGATCGATAAGACCAGGGTTCGACGCCCCCCATCCATGCTTGGGTCTGTGATCAGTACGGGGGGCGGGGTCAATAACTTCAGGTATTGGGGTGGATAGACCCAGCGCGGCAAAAAGTAGCCGTTAATTTAGCACAGTTGCAAGATCATCCCTTCGCGGGCGAGGCGCACATTGGCGAACCGTTGGCGGATGTCCATTTCCATATGATCGAGGAAATCGTCATCGTGGCTGGGGTTGTGGTGAAACAGGATCAACTCCTTTACCCCGGCTTCCTTGGCCAGTTCCACCCCATTTTCCCAAGAGATATTGGCGCTGCCATTCATCTCGTGGTAAGCCGAGTCGGCGTAGGTACCGTCATAGATGAGCAGGTCCGCCTGCTGGGCTAGGTACAGCAGATTTTTGTCTGACGGGGCGTGGAGGGGTTCGGTATCGGTGGCGTACACCAGGGAATGGCCCTGCCAGGTGACCCGATAGCCGAGGGCGCTGGTGTGGCGGTTAAGGGCGATGGTTTCCACCATCAGGTCCGCATCCAGGTTGACCACGCTCCCGGCGCTGATGTTGTGGAAGTTCATGTCCGCCAACATCTTCTGTAAAGGGGTGAAGAAGTTGGGGCGCAGCATTTGATCCGTCAAACACTGCTTAATGGACGCGCCATTGGGGGCAGCGGCCCCGTAAATGTTGAAATAGTTACCCCGCACAAAGGCGGGGAGAAAGAAAGGAAAACCCTGGATGCGATCCCAGTGGGTGTGGGTGAAAAACAGGTGAGCCGTGACTGGGTTGGGATGGTGCAGCAGTTGTTTACCCAAGACCCGCAGCCCCGTGCCGCCGTCAAAGATGAGTCGCTGTCCGTTGACCATCACCTCGACACAGGCCGTATTCCCGCCGTAGCGCACGGTGTCGGCACCAGGGGTCGGGATACTGCCTCGCACCCCCCAAAACTGCACCGTAAAGGCTAGTTCCTTGGCGGCGGTTGTTTGCCGTTGACTGGCAGGGGAGGGGGACTTAATTAGTAGCGGTGCATCCGACTCTGGCATCTTAGCGATTTACGGATAGGGATGAAATAACGGACTTCTATCTAGACAAGCGTTTTTCGATAAGGGTCTAGGGAGAGGGGCCTGCGCGCTCAATGTATCTGTTTATTCTGACGGGTATCAACGATGTCGGGAAGGTTTCGTCACCTCTTTCCAGTTTTAACGTGGAACCCGTTGACCCCAAGCGATCGCAGAGGAAACATCGCCGTGTTGGCCTTCTAGATGCCAGTAAATTTACTACCCATGGGGGGACAGATTACTGACATCTAGAGGATACCCAGGGTTAGCCTGGGGAGAACCGTTCAGCGGACAGATTACTGATAAGCATCGATGCACTGCTGCACGAGGGCAGCCACTTGGTCGGCATCTTTCCACCCGAGAATTTCGGTCACCTTCTTTTCGAGGTTTTTGTAGGTGCGGAAAAATTCAGCAATCTCGTCCAGACGGTGGGAGGCAATATCCGCCAGGGTCTTGACCCCAGCATAGCGAGGATCCTCTGCGGGTACACACAGGAGTTTTTCGTCGCGATCGCCACCGTCGATCATTTCCAACATGCCGATGGGGCGGGCCGCAATCACGCAACCGGGGAAGGTGGGCTCATCCATGATCACCATGCCATCGAGGGGGTCGCCATCGTCCGCCAAGGTGTTGGGCACAAACCCATAGTCAAAGGGATACTGCACAGAAGCAAACAGGACACGGTCCAAGATGAACGCCTGCATGTCCTTGTCGAACTCATACTTATTCTTGCTACCGCCGGGGATTTCGATCAGAACGTTGATCAATCCGGGCTCCGGTTGGGCAGGAATGCGAGATAAATCCACAGTGCGTCTCCAAAATCAAGGGGTCAACCGTGCCTAAGGGGGTGCCCTGTGCCATGGGACACCTTCAGGCACTCCGCATAGCATTGTAGGCGAAGATGTTGACCCCACCTATCGAGGTCGTAGCCCCTAAAAGGCAACGTCCGATGGGAGGGTATCGGCAAGGGGAAGTCGTTATTCCGCCGATTGGGAAAAGGGATAGGGTTCGACGGCAGGGGGGAGGGGCCGGGCGGTTGAAGAAAAGTGGGCGATCGCCACCAGGGGCAGCGTCAGGGTAATTAGGGCAACTACCCCGCCGATTAGATGGGCAATGCGATTACTGGGGGGATGCGGAGGAGGTTCCGAAGAACTAGCAGATTCCATACAAGAATGAAAAACAACCAGGCAGATTGATTAACAGGGACTGGATGGAAAGATGGGCCAAGACTAACCCAATCTTTTTGGCGGTGCCCCAGGCTATTTACAAAGTCTTAACAAGGGATTCACGGTGACCTGCGGCGAAGAGGCTCGCTAACTGCGTGGCTTAACGCTACCAAAGCCTTTGGCATGACGTGGTTAAACGGGCAACATTTGAGCGCCTTCTCCCCTCAGTAAAGTCAGGACACTCTCAAAACTAGCATTCTCATGGGGGGCAATGGTTTGCGAGGACATACGGAAAACCCTACTGGGGCGGGAGATTCTGCCCTTCTAGGTGCTGGCGAATGTGTTTTAGCTCCGCCAAAATTTCCCGCAGCAGGGCATGGGTCGTGCTTTCTGGGGAAGCTTGGACCGCGATCGTCGGGAATAGCCCAAGGACATCGCGGGCAAAGCGGCGCACCTCCCGGATGTGAAAGACGATGGGGTCTTCTCGATGGCTGCGGACCTCGGGGTTGAGTTTCTGGGGATCAAAGGGAGGATTGATCACCTCCGGATCGGTGTTGGCATAGCGGTAAATGGAGGCGCGGGACCGCCGCAGTTGCCGCTGCAAGTCTTCAACGGTGAGATAGCTGTCCTCGGGAGGGGGGCCGCTGAGTTCCATGTTTGAAGGGGGGGGCAGGGCATCCATCGCTGCTGCCGTAGCTCCAATGAGTGCTGTGAGGTCGCCCTGAGTCTACAGAGGCTAGCCCAGGAACTCAAGGGGTTGGGGCGGTGGGGCGCAAACTGCGGAAGTAGTTGCCCCCCACGGTGAGCAAAAACAGCAGGTAGGCCAGCAGTTGCCCCACGTACAGGTGATCGCGGTAGCCCAGCAGGGTTTTGAGCACAATGCCGGGAAAGCGGCGATCGCTGAGGACGTTACTGGCATCCCACAGCAAGGGTCCCAGCAGGCAAGAATCGCGGGAAATACACAGATCGCCCCCAACCGGATTAATGCTGCTGACGCCATAGAGGGCGGCATCTAGATTGCGGCACAGGGACACCACCAAGCCGCCAATGATCAGCAGCAACAGCACCCCCATCACCTGGAAAAAGCGCCGCAGGTTGATGCGGACCCCCCAGCGAAACAGCCCCAGGCCGATGAGGGTTGCCCCTAGCAGCCCCGCGATCGCCCCCGCCGCCGCCACCCCACTCTGCTGTACGGAGGTGAAAATAAACAGCACCGTTTCGATACCCTCCCGCAGCACCGCGATGCAGATCAGGCTAAAGATGGTCCACCCGGCGGCATCGGTGGTGGCACCGTCTTCAGCCTGGGTTAAGGCTTGGGTCAGGCTACCTTCAATCTCTGCCTTTAACACCCGCGATTGCCGGGTCATCCACACCAGCATCCAACTGAGCATGATGATGGCAATGGCACAAAAAAGGCTGTCAAATAGGGGCTCAATGATCGGTTCTAGGGAGGGGAGCCCCTGCTGCACCTGGGCCACGCTGACGCTGATAATCACCCCCACCAAGACGCTACCCAGGAGCCCTGCCCCAATGCCAAAGTACACCCAGCGGTTGAGGTGGGTTTGCTGGGCCTTGCCCAAACAGGCCAAGACGATCCCCACCACCAGGGCTGCTTCTACCCCCTCGCGCAGGGTGACAAAAAAGGTGGGGAGGGCAGCGGTCACATCCATAAAACCTTGGGGCAGCGCCAGCGGTGGGACAGCGGTGAGATTTAGACAGCGTTGACACCAGGTCAGCATCGGCAGAGTCAACGCAGCAACATTGTATCGCTTGGCCTTGGTATCCCTAGGGCGGGGCGTTAGGGGCGGCCATCCTTGAAGGCAAGGACCTTTGTCAGAATCGCGGCTATAGTCCCTAGTCCAGCACGGTGTAAGTTTGCCAACCGTTTCCTTGGGTGGGGGAGCTGGGGAGCATGGGAGATAGGGAGTCAGACGGTAGGGTTATTCGCGCCAAGCTCAACTAGCCACAGCATCCAGGCGGGCACGGTAATGCCAACCCCACAGGGCTTGCACCCGTCATTAATGATGCGCCCTCGGTTAGCGGTGCGGGGTTGGCGAACTGGGAGCCAGAGTTTGCTATCAGTGGTGAACAGTCCTGTGCAGTCGCGATCGCGGCTGTTGTCGCCATGACCGTCTTCCCTAACCCTGCCGATCTACCGGACCTGACCGTGGCCACCCTGTGGGACATCCTCAACGAGGGGCTGCCGGATGCCACGGTGAACGCCCTAGTGTGGTGGCATCTGGGTTACCGTCCCTCTGAGCCAGGGCAACCCTGGACCGCCTCCGAGATGGTGGCCCCCGCCTGGGCCGTGAAATATCCCACCGCGCCCGACTTCATCGACAGCCGCCCCGCTACGGTGCAACTGACCCGCTCCATCACCCCTGAGCACAAACAATTGCTAAAGGAATACCTGGGGTTCAAGGGCTACTCGGTGGATCAACTGGTGCCCCGTCTCACCCGCCGCGCCACCATGACCAACTGGTTGCTGAGTGTACTGGCCAGCCGGGGGGAGTTGCCGGGGTATCCCGTTGGTTAGGGCGGGGGCTAGCTGTTGCCTGGTGCTGGGGTGCGAGGGGGCAGGGGAGATGGGGAGATGCC
>JAQCHG010000026.1 GCA_027619675.1 Cyanobacteriota bacterium | reverse complement strand
AGTCCCCCGATCGGCAATATGCGTGGCAAGTGGCCACCAATCTTTGGGTGAGTTTTCGCTATGCCGGTCAGGGGCTCACCTACGCCTTTCGCACCCAGCGCAACTTTCGCATTCACACGGTGATTAGTGTTGTGGCCCTGACCCTGGGGCTAGCCCTACGGTTGCCCGCCGTGCAGATTGCGGTGCTGGGGCTCACCTGCGGCGCGGTGCTCACGCTAGAGTTAATCAACACAGCCCTAGAGGCGGTGGTGGATTTGACGGTACAGCAGACCTACCACGAGCTCGCCAAAATCGCTAAGGACTGCGCGGCAGCGGCGGTGTTAGTGGCGGCGATCGCGGCGGTGTGGGTGGGCGGGCTGCTGTTAGTTCCGCCATTGTGGACCTTGCTCTTTTGGACCCAGAAATAACCGGGCGATCGCCATGATTGTTGTAATCGACAACTACGACAGCTTTACCTACAACCTGGTGCAATACCTGGGGGAGCTGGGTCAGACCTACCCGGTGGCCCAAGCCATCCAGGTCTACCGCAATGACCAAATTTCTGTAGACCAGGTGGCGGCCCTCAACCCCGCTGGCGTCGTCATTTCCCCCGGCCCTGGCCGCCCAGAGGATGCCGGCATTTCCCTCGATCTGATTCGGACCCTGGGGCCAACGGTGCCGATTCTAGGGGTTTGCCTCGGGCACCAGAGCATCGGCCAAGTGTTTGGGGGCCGCATCGTCTCCGCCCCCTCCTTGATGCACGGCAAAACCTCCCCCATCCACCACCAGGGCCAAGGGGTATTTCAGGGTTTAGAAAATCCCTTCCTGGCCACCCGCTACCACAGCCTTGTGATTGCCCCCGATAGTTGCCCCGAGTGCCTCACGGTCACCGCCTGGGTAGAGGACAGCGTTAACGGCAACATCATTATGGGGGTGCGCCACCGCGACTATCCCCACATTCAAGGGGTGCAGTTCCACCCAGAGAGTGTCCTCACCACCGCTGGCAAACAGATTCTCGGCAATTTTTTGGCGGACCTATCGGCCCCAGTGCCCATCCCGGCGTAGCCGCCCGCACTGGTATCCCCCCCATCCAGATCTCCCCATGCCCATTGCCAACCCTCGACGAGTGTTGGCAATGAGCATTTTTACTCATTCACCTTTGGTACAACGGCAAGCAATTGGGCAATCTGCGCCTAGTCGCGACGCTCCAGCAACCTTGCCAAGGGGGCTGTCCTGGCCAGAGGCGGCCTTGATGAGGGCAAAACGAAATTAAATCCGCAAAAGTAGCAAATTTGTCAAACACTTGAAATACTTTGTAAGATTATTGCCATAGTCACGCCGCTAGGTTTAGTGACCCCGGTTGCTGAACCTGCGGTGGGACCCAGGGTAACGGCGCGATCGCCCCTATGGGCAGGGCTTGAGCCCCCAGGTAGCCGCTACCCGTTGTCTCTCAAGGTGGAGTGAGTGTTATGAACGATCCCATGTCTCTCTCTCTAGAGCAGCAGTTTAGTTTGCGGTCCTTTGAAACGCAGGTTCAGAAAATGAGCCGCGAACAGGCCCAAGACTTCCTCGTCAAGCTCTACGAACAGATGATGGTTCGGGAAACCATGTACAAGCACTTCCTCAAGCACGAATGGGGGCTAGAACCGCCCCAAACCGCTTAGTGCTAAGGATGTAAACCCTCAAATGGAAGTAGTGACCTCCCTCTCTTGCTTGATTCCGCGAGAAGTGAGCTGGGGATGCTGGGGCGACTACTTTTTATTTCAGGTCACGCCGATTGTCTACAACCGCCAACGATGTTGAAGTTTGGCGTGATTGAACTCTCTAATTGCAGTTCCTTTAAAGCCTCCATGGGACACGCCTGACCGCCAGCGTTTCGGTGCAGGGCCTGCCCCCTTCACAATTCCATTGCCCGATATCTCCGCAGCGATCGCCCATTCTGCACCGGGACGATTGGGTCAGCCTTGATCGCGACTGGATTAACGATATCCAAAAAAAGCCGTGCCCAATCATGGTGTAGAGATCCTACCAAGGGGGTTTGCTGCACCCCCACACCATGCATCATGATAGGGACGCCATTGCCCATAGGAAGCGCCACCTGCCATGTTTCAGCGTGCTCTGATTTGTACTGATTTTTCAGACGGCTTATATCGTTTGGCGCAGGTGATGCCAAGTCTGGTGGCAGGGGGGCTGCGGCACATCACGTTTTTTCATAATGTGGCGGTCCAGAGCGATCGCAGCATTCCTCGGGTGGATGAAGAGGCCATCGCCGCCGCCCGCGATCGCCTCCAGAGCCTCCTAGATACCGCCCCCGACGGGGCTGAGGTGGATGTGTTGGTCACCTCCGGTCGCCCCAGCGACAACATTCTCCGCACCATTCAAGAGCGCAGCATCGATGTCATGGTGCTGGGGATGCCCACCCGTAGTCTGCTAAGCGAAAAGCTCTTTGGCAGCACCACCATGGGGCTGGTGGAACGCACCCCCATTCCCCTGCTGACCCTGCGGCCCCAACTGGTGTCCACCTACACCTCCGAAGAACTCAGCCTGCGCTGCCGCAATTTGTTCCGCTACCTGCTGATTCCCTACGACGGCAGCGACAGTGCCAAGCGCCTGATTATCAATCTGAAAAATAACCTGGCGGGCCAAGAAAATCGGGTTTTAGAGCGGTGCTTAGCGGTGTGGGTGATCGACGACAGCATTCGCGAAGAACTGCGCGGCGATCGCCCCCTCGAAACCGCCAAGGCCCAGTTGGATGACCTCAGTCAAGGGCTGCGAGAGCAAGGGATTCAGGTGGATACCCTGGTGAAGGAAGGAGATCCCCTAGCGGAAATCCTGTTGGCCGCCGAGCGGTACGACATTGCGGCGATCGCCGCCTGCCCCGGCAACACCAGTGGGCTACTGCGGTGGTCAGCCCCCAGCCTCACCCGCGAAATTTTGCGCCAGAGCTGGCACCCCGTCCTGTACGTCCCAGAGCATTAGGGCCTAGGGCGCGTCATCAATGACAGGGGAAAGCCTGACTGGGTAAGCAGTACCGCGCCCGCCCCCATGGTGGGGCTAGGGGCTGTAGTCGCTGTACAGTAATGGGTTCCGGCCAGACTTGCGTCCTGAATCAACGTCCGTGGGGGATAACGCGAATGGACGCGATACTGCCACAGTCCACCCCCAGAAACGTCGTGGGCGCAGGGGTCTGCACTTATACCAATTCTGCGAATTGAGACAACACATCAATTCAGCATTAGGGGAGCAAGGGTTTGCGCCCATGCAGCATGTGTAACCGTAGCCCAGGGAATCGGTATTACCCGAACACAGCCCTCTGGGGGGAAATCCACCCTGGGAGCCGTGTCGGAGCCTCCGTAAACCCGATAAAGTGAGAGAAGCGTAACGTTTCTTCAACTAATCTTCAATTAAGGCAGAGGCAGGTTTCCATGCGCGTACTTTTAATGACCGGAAAAGGAGGGGTGGGGAAAACCTCCGTAGCAGCCGCAACCGGTCTACGCTGCGCTGAGTTGGGGTACAAAACCCTCGTGCTCAGCACTGATCCCGCCCATTCCCTGGCCGACAGCTTTGATCAAGAACTGGAGCATACCCCCCGCCAGGTGCGCCCCAACCTCTGGGGGGCTGAGCTAGACGCCCTGATGGAACTGGAGGGCAACTGGGGAGCGGTGAAACGCTACATCACCGAAGTGCTCCAAGCCCGAGGGCTAGAAGGCATTGAAGCTGAGGAATTGGCCATCCTGCCCGGCATGGATGAAATTTTCAGCCTCGTGCGCATGAAGCGCCACTATGACGAAGGGGAGTTTGATGTGCTGATCATCGACTCTGCCCCCACCGGCACCGCCCTGCGGCTATTGAGCCTACCAGAGGTGGCGGGTTGGTACATGCGGCGGCTGTACAAGCCCTTCCAGGCCGTATCTGCCGCCCTGCGGCCCTTGGTGGAGCCCCTGTTTCGCCCAGTGGCGGGGTTTTCCCTCCCGACCCCAGAGGTGATGGAGGCCCCCTACGAGTTTTATGAACAACTGGAACAGTTGGAAAAGGTCCTGAGCGATACCAACACCACCTCCGTGCGCTTGGTGACCAACCCCGAAAAGATGGTGATCAAAGAATCTCTCCGCGCCCATGCCTACCTGAGTCTGTACAACGTGGGGACGGATCTGGTCATTGCCAACCGCATCATTCCCGACTCAGTGCAGGATCCCTTTTTCCAGCGCTGGAAGGACCAGCAGCAGCAATACCGCCACGAAATCCACGAGAACTTCCGCCCCCTACCCGTTAAAGAGGTGCCCCTCTACTCTGAGGAAATGTGCGGCTTGGCGGCCCTCGATCGCCTCAAGGAAGTCCTCTACGACACTGAAGACCCCACCCAGGTTTACTACCGGGAAACCACGTTGCGGGTGGTGCAGCAGGACAAGGACTACAGCCTAGAGGTTTATCTACCGGGCATCCCCAAAGACAAGGTGGAACTCAGCAAAACCTCCGATGAGTTGAACATCCGCATCGGCAACCACCGCCGCAATCTGGTGCTGCCCCAGGCCCTCGCGGCCCTCAGCCCCACCGGAGCCAAAATGGAGGACGATTACCTCAAGATCCGTTTTGCCTCGGCTTCCTAGCCCAAGTCAGGTGCGGCGGCACAGTGAAACCCAACAGCAGCAAGGTTTTGTTGGGTTACGCTAACGTTTCACCCAAGCTACAACTTTAGGATTGACAAACCACCAGCTTGAGCAGATCTTCGGGAGCGCCATGGAGATGATGGATCTGATCGGCCTGCTCCCTAGCTCTACAGTATTCTCAAGTGTATGGAGCTTTGTTTAACCCCAGTCGCGGTACACAAACGGGTGCCTCTCACCATTAGTCGAGGGACATCGACGGCATCCACGAACTGGTGGGTGCGGATTCGCCAGGACGACATTGAGGGCTGGGGAGAAGCCACCCCCTTTTCCATTGGCGATCGCACCCAAACCGCCGCCGCGATCGGGGCGGATCTCCAAGCCCTGCAACCCCTGCTGATCGATCACCATCCGCTGGATCGCCAACGGTTAACCCCCCACCTGAACCGCCTCTGCTCCGCTGCTCGGGCTGCCGTGGATGTCGCCCTCCACGATTGGCTAGGGAAGCGGGCGGGGTTGCCCCTATGGCAATTGTGGGGGTTGGATCGCAAGGCCATTGGCCCCACCGCTGTGACGGTAGGGATTAATACGCCAGGGGGGGCCTGCGATCGCCTCCAGCAATGGCAGCAGCAGGTGCCGGAGTTGCGATCCGTCAAGATCAAGCTGGGCAACCCGGCAGGCATTGCCGCCGATCAGGCCATGGTGACGGCCCTGGGGGATCGCATCGGCACGGGGGTGAAAATTAGCGTCGATGCCAATGGCGGCTGGAGCCTCACCGATGCCCTCACCATGGCGGATTGGTTGGCAGCACGGGGGATCACCTACCTAGAACAACCCCTAGCGGTGGCGGATAATACCCTGCTGGGGGAGTTGTCGGCGCGATCACCCCTGCCCATTTTTGTGGATGAAAGCTGCTTCACCAGTGGGGACATTCCCCCCCTGGCCCATCAGGTCCAAGGCATCAACATTAAACTCATGAAGTCAGGGGGCCTCAGCGAAGCCCTGCGGATGATTCACACCGCTCGGGCCTGCGGCCTCCAGGTCATGTTTGGCTGCTACTCTGACACGGCCCTAGCCAACACGGCCCTGGCCCATCTCGCCCCCCTAGCGGACCACCTAGACTTAGACAGCCATTTGAATCTGCGGGATGATCCCTTTCAGGGAGCCACCCTCCAAGATGGCTGCCTGTACCCGCCTGATCAGCCCGGTTTAGGGATTACCCACCATGAACTACCTCACCCCTGACCACCGCATTGCCCTGCTGATGCACGACGGCACCGACAACACCGGGGGCAAAACCGGGTTGGCGATGCTGCGCTACAGTCCCCTCAACATTGTGGCGGTGGTGGATCAACAGCAGGCGGGGGGCGATCTGGGGGCGATCACCGGGATCCAGCGCCCAGTTCCCATTGTGGCCTCCGTCCAAGACGCATTGACCTATCAACCAACCGTGCTGGCCATTGGCATTGCCCCCTCCGGCGGTGCCCTACCGGACCCTTGGTATCAGGAGGTCAAAGCCGCCGTCGCCGCTGGCCTTTCCATCGTCAACGGTCTCCATACCCCGTTGGCCCCCGATCTGCAAAATCTGTGCCAGCACCCCCAGCAATGGATTTGGGATGTGCGCCGGGAACCTACTGGATTACGGGTGGGGGCAGCCCGCGCCAGGAACCTGCCCTGCCGTCGGGTCTTAGCGGTGGGCACCGATATGGCCGTGGGCAAAATGTCTACCAATTTAGAACTGCACCGGGCCGCGATCGCCCGAGGGCTGCGGTCAAAGGTGATTGCCACGGGGCAAACCAATCTGATGCTGGGGGATGACGGCATCCCCCTCGACGCGGTGCGGGTGGATTTTGCCGCCGGAGCCGTAGAACAGGCGGTCTTAGCCCATGGGGATAGCCACGATCTGCTGTTTATCGAGGGCCAGGGATCCCTATTTAACCCCGCCTCAACCGCTACCCTACCGCTGATGCGGGGCAGTCAGCCCACCCATCTGGTGCTGGGGCATCGGGCGGGCCAAACCCACATCCATAACTGCCCGGAGATTAAAATTCCACCCTTAGCTGAGGCGGTGCGCGTCTGTGAAACCCTGGCATCAGCCGGGGGCGCGTTCCTAGCAGCCCCAGTGGTGGCGATCGCCCTGAATACCCATCACCTATCAGATGCAGAGGCAAAAGCCGCGATCGCCCAAATTCAAGACTCCCTCGGCAAACCCTGCACCGATGTAGTGCGTTATGGGGCAGCACCCATCCTAGACGCCCTATTGACCAGCCCTATGCCAACGATCCCCTAACCTCCAGCCCTGCCTAGCCCATGGCTGGAATGGTCTAGGCAGGGGTAAAAGCTCAACAGCCTATGGGTCTGTCGATTAGGCAATCTCTGGGAAAGCAATTACCTGCTCAGAACGTTGGGTCTCGTCCCTCGACGCCAACCTACAGCGGTATATTCGTGCCGAAAAATCCCCTTACTTTTTGCGCAAGCGGTAGGTGATGCGGCCCTTGCTGAGGTCGTAGGGGGTGAGTTCAACTTTGACGCGATCGCCCGGCAAGATTTTGATGTAATTACGGCGAATCTTCCCAGAAATATGGGCCAGCACGTTAAAGCCGTTATCGAGATCCACTCGAAACATCGCGTTGGGGAGGGATTCTGTTACCGTCCCCTCCATTTCAATCAAATCTTGCTTAGACAAACTAGCGTCCTCCCATGGACCAAAACATCAAGGAACGTAAAGGAAGCAGTTCACCTTCGTCCCCACCATCATGAAGCGCAAACAGACCTAGACTAGCAAACTCAGCCCCGAGGGTGAACTCGGCTATACGACCCCGTTAGATTTGAACGATTTTCTTCAATTCCGCCGTTACGGTTTCAATGGGCTGGTTGCCATCCACCGAAACCAACTGCTGACGGTTGCGATAGAACTCAATTAGGGGCTCCGTGCGCTGACGGTACACCTCTAAGCGGTTACGAATGACCGCCTCCGCATCATCAGACCGGCCTTCTTGCTGACCGCGCAACGCCAAACGGGCCACGATCACCTCATCCGGCACGTCTAGGTTCACCACGCAGTCGTAGGGCTGGCCCATGGTGTCCAAAATGGTATCCAGAAAGGCCGCTTGCTCGACATTGCGAGGGAACCCATCCAGAATCCAACCAGAGGCAGCATCCGCAGCCGATAACCGTTCCCGAATCAAATCTAGGATCAGGTCATCCGGCACCAGTTCCCCAGCATCCATGTAAAACTGAGCTTTTTTGCCCAGTTCCGTGCCCTCTGCCACCGCCGCCCGCAAAATATCCCCAGTGGAAATATGGGGCACGTGGCAAAAGGTGGATAGCTGCTTAGCTTGGGTGCCCTTGCCTGCGCCAGGCGGCCCTAGAAATATCAGTCGAGTCACAGTCACTACTGCTTCACCATTCCTTCATAACGCTGCGAGATGACGTAGGTTTGCACCTGTTTCGCCGTGTCAATCGCCACCCCGACCAGAATCAGCAATGACGTCGCCCCCAACCCCCGGAAGGTTTGCACGCGGGTGGCACTCTCCACCGCACTGGGAATGACCGCCACTAGCCCCAGGAAAATTGCCCCCAGGAACGTGAGTCGATTCAGCACCTTCCCGATGTAGTCACTGGTGGCTTTACCAGGACGAATCCCCGGAATGCTGGCCCCCATCTTCTTCAGGTTGCGGGACATGTCCTCAGGGTTCACCACCAACGAAGCGTAGAAATAGCTGAAGAACAGAATCATCAGCAGGTAGAGGGTGACGTAAACCCAAGAGGTGGGGTTCAAGTAAGTATTCACAACCTGCACAAAGGCAGGGTTGCTGACGTACTGGGTGAGGGATAGGGGGAGCACCAGCACCGCCGACGCAAAAATGATCGGCATCACGCCCCCTTGGTTGAGGCGCAGGGGCAGATAGTTGCTCTGCTCTAGGTACAGTTTGCGCCCTACTTGGCGGCGAGCAGAAATGATGGGAATGCGGCGGGTACCTTCCTGCACAAAGACGATGCCCACAATCATGGCCAGGAACACCAGCAGCAGCACCACTACGCCACCCACCAGGTTGCGATCGCCACTCTGGGCCAACTCAACGGTTTGGTTCAGCGATCGCGGCAGAGTAGAGACAATGTTGATGAAAATCAGCAGGGAGGCTCCATTGCCCACACCCCGCTCGGTGATCAACTCCCCGACCCACATGACGAACATGGAGCCCGCCGTTAGGGCAATCACCGTCTGGATGATAAAGAAAATTCCCGGCTGTTCCGCAAAGGAACTGAGCAAGAAAGCAGACAGCAACGTACTTTGCAGCACCGCCCAGCCAAAGGCCACATAGCGGGTGATTTGGGACACCTTGCGCCGTCCCGCTTCCCCTTCGTTCTTTTGCAGATCCTCTAGGGCCGGCAGGGCTGCGGTCAGCAACTGCATGATGATGGAAGCGTTAATGAAGGGCAAAATCCCTAGGGCAAAAATCCCTAGGGCCGACAGACCGCCCCCCACAAAGATGTCGATGAAGCCAACAAAGCCCCCCAGCCCACCGCTGGCGATCGCTTGGGCAAAGGCAGCGCGGTCGATGCCGGGTACAGGAATAAAGACCCCTAACCGCACTAATACCAACAGCCCTAAGGTGACCAGAATCCGGCTACGCAGACCTGCCGCTTGGGCCATCTGCATAAACGTCTCCTGAGCACTCGGGGTCTTGCCGCGGTTAACAACCATGCTCCAGTACCTCCATACCTGCTGATACGCTGCTGATGACTTGGGGATCCGCGATCGCCCCATCTAGACCCAGGCAGCTTTTCACCGCCCTAGATTCAGATCAGAATACCTAGGCAACCACTTCGCAGCGCCCACCCGCCGCCTCTATCTTCTCACGGGCTGATCGTGTAAACGCCGCCGCCTTGACGGTCAGCGCCTGGGTCACCTCACCATCACCGAGGACCTTCAGCGGCCCATCATTGGTGGTGATAATGCCCACTGCCATCAAAGACTCCAGGGTGACCTCGCTCTCGGCCTCTAGGGCCGCGAAGGCACTCACATTAATGATGGTAAAGGTTTTCTGATTGACCAAGGGGAAATGCTTCAGCTTGGGAACGCGCCGATATAACGGCAGTTGGCCCCCTTCAAAGCCAGGCCGAGTGCTGCGACCCGAACGGGACTTTTGACCCCGCATCCCAAAGCCACAACTGGCCCCTTGGCCCGCAGAAATACCCCGACCCGTGCGACGACGGCGACGCTTAGAGCCTGCCTTGGGTTGAGCGTCATTCAATCTCATGGAATAGCTCCGTGACTATAAAGACAACACCGCCGGGGCCAAGCCCTAGGCGTAGAGTTTTTCAACAGGAATGCCACGCTCTTCAGCCACCTCAGACAAGGTGCGCAGGGCATCCAAAGCAGCCGCAGCCGCCCGAGCGTTGTTGAGGGGATTATTGGATCCCAATTGCTTAGCCAGGATGTTGCGCA
>JAQCHG010000025.1 GCA_027619675.1 Cyanobacteriota bacterium | reverse complement strand
GCTGTTGCACTTGAGGGCCTCGATGTCTAGGCCCGAGTCGGTTTCATCGAGAATGGCCAGGGTGGGCTCCAGCAGGGCCATTTGCAGAATTTCGTTGCGCTTTTTCTCACCACCCGAGAAGCCTTCGTTGACGCTGCGATCGAGGAAGGCGGCATCCATCTTCACCACCGCCAGCTTTTCTTCGATCAGGTCGTCAAAGTCGAACACGTCCATTTCCTCTTCACCCCGAGCCTTGCGGTGGGCGTTGAAGGCCACCCGCAGAAAATCCCGGTTGCTGACGCCGGGAATCTCTAGGGGATATTGAAAGGCGAGAAAAATCCCGGCGGTGGCGCGATCGTGGGGCTCCAGTTCCCGAATGTCTTGCCCTTTGAAGATCACCTCGCCCCCGGTGACCTCATAGTCGGGATGGCCCGCCAGCACCTTGGAGAAGGTGCTCTTGCCGGACCCGTTCAAACCCATGATGGCGTGGACCTCCCCCGCCTTCACCTCTAGGTTGACCCCCTTGAGGATTTCGGTGCCGTCTACGGTGGCGCGGAGATCCCGCACGGACAAAATCACGTCGCTGTTCTCGTTAATCATGGTTGCTCGGGTCGTACTGTCCTAACTGCTTACAAATTTGTTCTGCTCAAAACGCTCACCTCGACAGGCCAGGGCTATTTCAACAGCATCCGAGCCTTATCGGGACTCTCGGGGTTGAGGATTAAGTGTGCTCGCTTGGGATCCGCCCTCACATCCATCCCCTGCATGGGAATCGCCCCCAACAGCGCATCCGTATTGGCCTCTACCACAATGGCATTCACCACGGTTTTGCGATTTTGAAACCGCACCTCAATGGGACCGACCACATCCGCCCGCATCACATCGCCATTGGCGAGTTCAGCATCGACCTCATCGACCTTGGCCAGCTTTAGACGCTGGCTGAGCGATCGCGATAGGGTCAGCATAGAGGCCCCGCTGTCCACCAAGGCCAGTACCCGCAATTGATTCACCTGGTCGGCGGGAAGATACCCAGCCCGCGCTAGGGCCAGATCGTCGGCCCGAACCAGGTCAATTTCGGCATAGGTGAGGCCCATGGCTGTGCTAACCCACCGTGTTTTCCAGCTTCAGGGCCATCAGCTTGTCCGCCTCAGCGGCAAACTCCATGGGCAGTTCATTGAACACCTGGCGACAGAAGCCGCTGATGATCATCGACACTGCATCTTCGGGGGAAATACCCCGTTGGGCAAAGTAGAACAGTTGGTCTTCGCCAATTTTGGAGGTGGAGGCTTCGTGTTCCACTTGGGCGCTGGGGTTTTGCACCTGGATGTAGGGGAAGGTGTTGGCGTTAGAGGTGTCACCAATCAGCATGGAGTCGCACTGGGAATAGTTCCGTGCCCCTGCTGCCTTTGGCCCAATTTTCACCAAGCCGCGATAGCTGTTTTTGGACTTCCCGGCAGAAATGCCCTTGGAGACGATGGTGCTACGGGTGTTTTTGCCGATGTGGACCATCTTGGTGCCCGTATCCGCCTGCTGCATGTGGTTGGTGAGGGCCACCGAGTAGAACTCACCCACGGAGTTATCTCCCACCAGCACACAACTGGGGTATTTCCAGGTGATGGCGGACCCGGTTTCCACCTGGGTCCAAGAGATTTTGGCGTTGGTGTGGCAGATTCCCCGCTTGGTGACGAAGTTGTAGATGCCGCCCTTGCCGTTTTCGTCCCCGGCGAACCAGTTTTGTACGGTGGAATACTTGATTTCGGCGTTGTCTAGGGCCACCAGCTCGACGATCGCCGCATGGAGTTGATTGCTGTCGTACATGGGGGCGGTGCAGCCCTCTAGGTAGGTGACGGAACTGCCCTCATCCGCCACGATTAGGGTGCGCTCAAACTGCCCCGAGTCGCTGGTGTTGATGCGGAAATAGGTGGACAGATCCATGGGGCACTTCGTGTTTTTGGGGATGTACACGAAGGAGCCGTCGCTAAATACGGCGGAATTCAGGGCTGCGAAGTAGTTGTCCCCCACGGGCACCACGCTGCCCAGATACTTCTCCACCAGTTCGGGATACTCTGCCACCGCCTCGGAGATGGAGCAGAAGATCACCCCCTGCTCTGCCAGCTTTTCTTTATAGGTGGTGCCGATGGACACGCTGTCAAAGATGGCGTCCACCGCCACATTGGCCAAGCGCTTTTGCTCCGACAGGGGCAACCCCAGTTTTTCAAAGGTTTCTAGCAGGGCCGGGTCCGCTTCATCCAGGCTCTTGAGCTTTTGCTTATCCTGCTTGGGGGCAGAGTAGTAAATGATGTCCTGGTAGTTGATGGGCGGATACTGGACGTTGGGCCAGGTGGGCTCCGCCATGGTCAGCCATTTGCGGTAAGCCTTGAGGCGAAACGCCAGCATGAATTCCGGCTCATTCTTTTTGGCGGAAATCAGACGAATCGTGTCCTCCGACAACCCCCGAGGGATGGTGTCGGCCTCAATGTCGGTTACGAAACCGTACTTATAGGGTTGGCTAACCAGCGACTGAACGGAAGAAGTCATGGGGTGCGAATGATGTCTACGGTGGGGGATGCGATCGCGTTAGCAGGGCTCAGGAGGAAGGAAACTGGCAGCCAGCCCCAACAGCGCCGAACCCGTGCCCATTAAGCTCATCAATATTGATTCGTTTCAGAGCGAATCTGCTCGAAGGAAATGTCCTGCTGATCGCCCGCAAAGGCGTTGTCTTCCGTCAAAAACAACATGCAGTGACATTCCCGCCGCTCCTGCATGGGCACACAGGGGCAGTTCCAATAGGTGCTCTTAACTTCGGCTTCTTTATCTTCATAGTGACGGCAGGGACACAGGGGAGCCCCCAAGTCATCCTTGTGCTTGGCCAACCCCTCCAGCACGACCGCCGTCACACCTAAATCGGCGCAAAAATAGGTCCCGGTGCGCTTGGCGTAACTCTGGGCAAAGTTACGCATCAGCTCCAAGTTCTTTTCCGTCGCTTGGGTAGTTTTTGGATCGCTCATTAGACCTAACTGGATAGAGTGGCGTGTCAACCCGGTCATTTTATAATTAAAGCAACATACAGGTTGCCTAACTTGTTTTAAGTTACTTTAGCAACCGGAATGTTGTCAAAGTCGGTATCGGGTCTATCCTGATGGTGACACGTCGGCGTTGATTCCACTCACTTCCATGACTTCCCTACAGCCGCCTTCCACCAAGGACGATATTTTGCAGTACCTGTTGAAGCAGGGGGAAGCTACGGCCCAAGCCCTGGCCGACCATCTCGCCATGAGTGCCCAGGCGGTGCGCCGCCACCTCAAAGACCTATCGGCGGAGGGCTTGATTGAACACCGGGCGGTGCGGGAGGGGATGGGGCGACCCAACTATCTCTATTGCCTCAGCCGCAAGGGGCGCGATCGCTTCCCCGCCCAATACGACACCTTTGCCCTGTCCCTGTTGAACACCCTGGCCGCCACCGTCAGCCAGGACCAAATGCAGGACATCCTGCATCACCAGTGGCAGCGCAAAGCCCAAGACTATTGCCGTCAAGTGGGGGCAGGCACCCTAGCGGAGCGGGTGAATCGCCTGGTCCACCTGCGGCAGGCCGAGGGCTACATGGCGGAATGGCATCCGGTGGAGGCCGAGGACGGCCAGCTGGGGTTCATGATCACCGAGTACAACTGCGCCATCTCCCAAATTGCCGAATCCTTCCCCAGCATCTGTGGCCACGAACTGGAAATGTTTCAAATGGCGCTGCCGGATTGCCGTGTGGAGCGCACCCACTGGCTGGTGCAGGGGGAGCACCGCTGTGGCTACCTGGTTCAAGAAAAGCCCTAGTGCAACGTCAGTCACCCACTAAACAGCCCAGGGCGCAGACCCCTGCGCCCCTACAGCGTTTCTAGAGGTGAAATGGGACAGCATCACCCCAATGGGGAGGAGTCCGAACTGTGGAAGTCCCCGCCCCCTTGCTTCCTTTCCCCACTGTCTCCTCGCCTCAGGCGACCGTTCACCCAGTCACCCCCTAGCCGAGATCGGCGGAACATGCCAGGGGAATCGTATCTTTCGCCATCAATCGATCCAGAGTGGGTGCGGTACTGTAAAACCCGAATGGCGTAGGGGACTGGACAACTGTGCATGGGCTCAAGGTGATTGTAATTGGGGCTGGGATTGGCGGCCTAACGGCGGGCATTGCCCTCACCCAAGCCGGATTTGAGGTGGAAATCTACGATCGCGTCCGGGAACTCCGCCCCGTCGGCGCAGGCATTTCCCTCTGGTCCAATGGGGTGAAGGTGCTAAACCGCCTGGGGTTGGGGGCAGACATGGCCCAAATTGGGGGCCAGATGAACCGCATGGCCTACCACTTCAAAACCGGGGAGTTGCTCAACGACATTGACCTGCTGCCCTTGATGACAGCCGTTGGACAACGGCCCTATCCCGTTGCCCGTGCGGACCTGCAAGCCCTGCTGCTGTCGGCCTTTACTGGCCCCGTACACCTCAACCACCGCTGCGTGGAGGTGGAGGAAGATGACACGGGCATCACCGCCCTGTTTGACAACGGTCACCGGGCGCGGGGGGATTTACTGGTGGCCGCCGATGGCATTCGATCGCGGCTGCGCACCCATGTGCTAGGCCAGCCCGTGGACCCGGTGTATCGCGGCTATGTGAACTGGAATGGCCTGGTGCCCGTCAGCCCAGACCTGGCCCCTGGAGACCATTGGGTGATCTACGTGGGGGATCATCAGCGGGCTTCAATGATGCCCGTGGGGGGCGATCGCTTTTACTTTTTCTTTGATGTGCCCTTGCCCGCGGGCACCCCCGCCGTCCCCGACCAATATCGGGCAGATTTGGCGAAATACTTTGCTGGATGGGCGGATCCCGTGCAGCGGCTGATTGAGCGGTTGGATCCCGCCACCATGGCCCGCCCGGAAATCCATGACGTGGGGCCGCTGGAACGGTTGGTGCGGGGGCGGGTGGTGCTGCTGGGGGATGCCGCCCACGCCACCTGCCCCGATTTGGGCCAAGGGGGCTGTCAGGCCATGGAAGACAGTCTGGTATTGGCCCAATATTTAATGACCACCAATGTGGGGCTGGACTATGCCCTGGCCCGCTATGAGGGCGATCGCAAGGCCCGCACCAGCGCCGTGGTCAACAAGGCCCGCAAACGGGCGGAAATGATCCACGGTAAAGATCCCGCCGTCACCCAGCAGTGGTACGACCAATTGGGGCAAGAGTCCCCCGCTGATGTCCGCAACGCGATCGCCAGCGTCATCCTGGCCGGTCCCCTAGGGTAAATACCGCTAGCACAATACATAGATTGAGCCATCGGCTGAGTTGCAAATGCTTTCTAGGCCCCCAGCCCCCAAATTTTGGGGAGCAAAGACCGGAAGTCCCCCAATGGCGGGGATTTAGGGGGCTTGCAGGGCGGCAATGCGATCGCTCAGGGCAATCCAGGCGGCCCGCCCCTCCTTTAGGGTGGGCCAATGGGCGATCGCCAGGGCTTGGGTGCGGGTTACCACCAGTACCAGGGGACGGGGCTGGGTCACCAACAGCACGCTGTGAACCGCCGCCGTAGACACTTGCCCCACCAGTCGCCCATTGCGATAGGCCCGAATCTTTTCGGGATCCAGGTCCACCCGTTTCCATTGGCTCAGGTGCCACCCCTTGAGGACCAAGGGCACCAGGGCGATCGCCCCCTCCACCCAATCCGTCCAGCGGGGGTTGAACTGAACATCGGTGAAGGTGCGCACCAACAACATCGTCGTGGCGGTGTCGTCGCCATAGACCATAGCCGATTGGTGTAGCAGCGCCCCCAACAACTCCATGGCTTGGGTCACCGCCACCACAAAGAGCAAAAAGCCCGATTGTTGCAACAGGCGATACCCGAGCTGGCCCCAACTGCCCCAAGTGCCGGGGGTGTCGAGGCAATAGCCCTGGGGGGTAGCCTGCACCCGCACTGTTTGGGGGGCGCGATCGCGATGGCGGGCCATGACTTGAGGCGGCAACCGGGTCGTTGCGTAGGGGCCAGTCCCTTCACTGTGGGCGATGTGCAAGGGCACAGCGGGCAACTGGGCCACCAGGGTCTTGGCCCGATGCAGCGCAGCAGTGAGATCGACACTTTCATAGAGGGGATAGCGGCTGTGATCCCGCAGCACCAGATGCACCCGCCACACCCAGCCCAAGTGGGTTTCAAAGGGTCCCCCCCTTGCATCGGTGTAGTGCAGCACGATGGCAGCCACCTGCTGGGGGGTGAAGTCCCGCTGCTGCCGGGTGCCCTGGGGGGTGCTGAGGTGATAGCGCAGGGCCACGGCGGCGGTAGGCTGGGCCTCGTTCGTAGCTTGGGCCTCGTTTTGGGATGGGCCATGGGATAGGGCCGGGGATGGGGAGATCGCCCGCAGGGACACCTGGGCGGCCCCATCCCCCTGAAAATAGCGCCAACGGCTGAGGCTGCGGTCTATCCCCCAAATCACCACAAACCCGATGAATAGCCGCTCTTCATAGCGATCGAGGCCATAAACCCCCAGGGACAGCAGGCAAATCCCTAAAAATAGACCTCCACAGCCCACATGGCCCAAACTGTGGTTTTGCCCCGTTACGGTGTTCCACAGATAGCTCAGCAGGGTTTGGTAGAGGGTTTCAAACAAGGCTTTGAGCCGCGCCAAGGGCCACAGAAAAATCCGATAGCTGCGGGTCGGCTCCAGATAATTTAAGCGAGTGGTGAAATGCATCCCGAGGGTAGATAAAGCACAGGGCGGCGCGTCCGTATCATAGGAGCCCACGGTGTCATAACGTTGCCATAACCTCCATTGGGTAGGGTGAGGCACTGGCCTTGACTGTCTGGGAAATCGGCCCTGTCCACCAGGGCCAAGGCTATCTACCGCCCCCCTGCTGCATTGTTGGACGCATCGCCCCATGGTCGATCTGTCATCCATTACCCCTGATGCCACCCTGGCCACCTTGCCCCTGTTCCATGAAGCAGTGGATGCAGACACCCTGGGGCAGGCGATCGCCCAGCAATTTGAGCGCCGCCCTGAGCTACCAGGGTTCCTGGTGACGGAACAGGGCATTTTGATGGGCTTAGTTTCCCGGCGGCGCTTCCATGAACAGATCAGTTCTCCCTACGGATTGGAGGTGTTTTTTAGCCGTCCCATCCGCGTGTTTTTAGATATCAGCCGCCGCAAAGGTCGGGCAGATTTCCTCACCCTGCCGGATACCGAAAAAATTGACGCGGCTGTTCGCATTGGCCTGGGCCGCAATCCCGACAGCGTGTATGAACCGATTGTGGTGACGGCGGCGGATCACGATGGCTATACCCTCCACCATTTGTTGGACTTTCAAACCCTGCTGCTGGCCCAGTCTCACCTGCTGGCCCTGAGCAATGGCCAAATGGAGACCCAGTGGCAACAAACCCGCCACTACATGCTGAAGCTCAATGAAGAACGCCAGCGGGTGCAGACTTCCATGGCCCTACTGCAAGAGCAGCAGCAGGTGATCCAAGACCGCAACCAAACCCTAGAGGCTCAACAGGTGGAGCTGGTGCGCAAAAACGAGGAAATCGCCCACCTCAACCAAAAATTTGTGCAAATTAGCCAGTTACTTTCCATGGATGGCCGCAATGCCTTTGAGGCCACCTTTATGGGGGTAGACGGCATCTGCCACAGCACCACGGAAATTGTGGAGGTGGGGCGGGCACTCCAGGCGGATCTAAAAACGGTGCAGGATGCCGCCACCATGGTGGGGCGGGTGAGCTATCAGGTGCGTCACCTGGCCACCAAGGCCGCCATTGTGGCCAACCATGCGGGCAAGGAACTGAGCGGGTTTAGCCACATCACCGACGAAATCAGCAAGCTGGTGGGGCAAACCTATGAGGCTAGCCAGCAGCTAGATCGGGTTGCCCACCATTTTCGCGATCGCATCCAAGCCTTTACCGATGCGGCCCGTTCTAGCACCAACATTGCCCGATCGCTGTTGATTGAAATTAACCGAGCGGAGGAGGCGATCGCCGCCCTGGAAAGCCTGCTGAAACAATCGGAAGGCATGGTAGAGCCCCTAGAGCCCTCCGCCGACTTGGCCCCCAATGATGTCCAGACTCTGATGCAGGTGCTCAATCAAGCGGAAGCGCTGCTCAATCGCCTCGATCGCGGTGGTGAGGAGGTCCCCATGGCCCAGCGGATGCACTCCCTACGGCAGCGGTGGGGACAAACTGGGGAAATCTCCGACTCGGAATAACGGGAGTTCGGATAATCCTTAACGACAGCGATGCCGTCACATCCCCCCGAAAACGCTGTCGGGGCACAGGGGTCTGCGCCCTGAGAGGACATCAGGCGACACGAATGACCCATTAGGGT
The DNA here is from genome assembly GCA_027619675.1 of Cyanobacteriota bacterium. Lineage (GTDB taxonomy): Bacteria > Cyanobacteriota > Cyanobacteriia > Phormidesmidales > Phormidesmidaceae > PCC-6406. The sequence continues at coordinate 1,935 of JAQCHG010000025.1, read as the reverse complement.
GGAAAGGCCACGATTTGGTCTTCGGCAATGGCGTAGGCGATTTGACCAGCGCCGAGGCTTACCTCATGGCCCCCGGTAAATTCCCCAAAGGCGGGGAGGGTGAGGCAACCAAGGCGGGATTGCCAGTGGAAACAGGGCAGGCGTAGGCGATCGCGGCGCGGCCCTAGACGTATACAGGGATGAATATGACCACAGATGTTCAGCTTGTGTGCTGAGGAGTCTGCCAAGCGCAGGGGTTCATGGCTGAGGGTGACGGCTCCCAAGGTCATTTGCTCTGTCCAGCAATTGACGGATAACTGCCGCAAGGTGGAGATGAGGGGGCGATCGTGGTTACCCACAATCAAATCTGCCTGAAGGCCCGCGCGCTGGCGAAAGGCAAGCCAACTGTCGATCACCGTATCCACCAATCCAGAGCGGGCATGGAACAGGTCCCCCAGCACGATCAGGCGGCGGGCTTGGGTGCGATCGCAGAGGCGCTCCAACCGTTCCAGCGTCGTCGTGTTGACCGCAGCGGGGATGGGGATGCCGTGGTGTTGAAAGGTTTCGGCCTTGCCCAAATGCACATCCGCCACCAGCAGGGCGGCGGTATCTGGTAAAAATACGGCCCGCTCAGGTAACAACTGGAGGGGGACCCCCGCGAGGGTGACGGTGAAGGGGGCGAGGGGAACCATGGGCGATCGCGACGGCATTGGAACCCCTCCATTGTGGGGAATCGGGAGGGTACTGGGCGACCTCAAAGAGGGGAGCGATCGAACATCCCATCTCCCCTCCGATTTTTCTATACCTAAATGAATACTTGGTAAATACGGACATTTGGTCGGCTAGGTAACAGTGTTTACGCTGACAAAGCGGGCAGAATGTTACAGTTGAGGAGCTTAACAATGATTTACAAAAAGAATCGATATTGACAAAAGGATCTTAATGGCCATTGAAAAATCCCCTCGTATCCCTGTAGTCCGTTCTTTTTGTGCAATGAATCTTCCTACTGTGGTTCCCCAGGAGCTGATCTGTCCCTTTGCCTACTATTGGCGCGGTGAGATCCGCACTGGCATGATGCTCAACGGGCAGATTTATGATCGCTACTCCTGTTTTGCCGCAAATCGGCGACAGGTTGCTTACGAACTCGGTGAACGGTTGATGACCCAGGTGGATGTGGTCATGACCGTCTCTTGGCAAGACCATGAGAAGTATCAAATTTGGTTGAATTTAGCCACCCTTGAGGATGTTGCCTTGCTGGGCAACGGCGGCTCCCTCGACCAGGCGGCGTTGGCCCAAATCGCCTCTAATGCAGCCAGTGCCCAAGCCATGGTGGGCAGTCGCTTTGTGGCTTGAGGTTGGTCCCGAACAGTTTTGATGTATGGCCGCGATCGCCCCTTTTCCCGAAGAACCCACAGCGGATGGGAGTCAGACCTTCTACTCCCCAGAATTTGGGGAATGGTTTCACAGTCGCGGCGGGGCCTATGACGAAGCCCGCCAGACCTACATCCAGGCGACGGATCTCGTTGCCCGTGCCCAAGCCCAGGGCCGCATTGTCTGGTTAGACGTATGCTACGGCCTGGGCTATAACACCGCCGCTGCCTTGGAAGCCCTGGGGGCGTTGGTTCCCCAGATTCCCGTGGAATTTGTGGCGCTGGAACTGGATCGCCGGGTGCCCCAAGCGGCGATCGCCCAAGGATTGTTGCAACAGTGGCCACCATTGGTGCAGATGGTCCTCACCGCCTTGGCCCAGGGTGCCCCCCTGCCGCCGGGGGTGCAGGGCCAGATCTGGTGGGGAGATGCCCGCGCCACGATCCAGCCTTGGGTGGCGGCGGGTTGGCAGGCGGACGTAATTTTTTTGGATCCCTTCTCGCCCCCACGCTGTCCCCAGTTGTGGACGGTGGAGTTTCTCGCCTTGGTGGCTCGATGCCTCAAACCCAACGGTATTTTGGCTACCTA
>JAQCHG010000024.1 GCA_027619675.1 Cyanobacteriota bacterium | reverse complement strand
ACCGAGATCGGGGTTGGCGGCGTTTCTGCACGGCCATAGGCTGCCGCCACCTGGGTGGGGTCTACGGTGGGGGCCACCGTCAACAGCAGCTTTAATGACCGCCACTCAATGTCCTGGCCCGTTTCGGTGGGTAGGGCCTGATAGCGATCCAGGGTTTCGTGGCACAGTTGCTGGGTGAGGGGGGTGGTGCCAAACCAGTAGGGCACCCCTCCATAGCTGTAGCGGGTGGCGCTGGGGGGGGTGGCGCTGCGGTCTAGCAACAGCACGGATAACCCTTGACGGGCCAGCTCATAGGCCAGGGCCGCCCCGGTAAGGCCATTGCCCACCACAATCCAATCAAAGCTTGGCATGACCTAGGGGTGAATTTGGGACAAGATCACCCGCAGGCGATCGTAATCGTCTTTCAGCAGTACGTTGAGGGTGCGTCCGGCCTGCACTAGCCAATCTCGGTCCAGTTGCCGCATCTGATAAACGGTGCGAATCACCGCCCCAATCAGACCATCCACGGGGGCGCTGCCCATGTCCATGAGGGTGCGCAGAAAATCGAGGCGCTCGGTGAAGGCCATCACCGCCTCGGGGTCACAGCGATACACCGCCTGATGCACCTGGGGCGGGCGCGGCGGTAAGTGTTGATAGCAGCGATCGCCCATGCCCTCGGCCCGATAGCCGACAATGGCCACCCGGAACTCCGTTTTTAACATGGCAAAAATCTGGGGCTGCTGTTCCCGCAGTTCCGCCAAGGAAAGGCCCAATGCTGTCGCCCGATGGACAGAATCGAGGGGGCTGGTGGTGGCGTGGTAAACCACTCCATAGATGCAGTTGCCCGACTCCTCATCCATGGCCTGAACCCAACTGCCAAAAGCGGGCATTTGGGCAAAGCTCAAGGCTTCTGGTTCTAGGCATTGGGCCAGAAAGCCCGTCGTCTCAGTTTCGATCACCTCAGCAAAGTGCTGGGGCGATCGCGCCGAGACAGAAAATTGAGGTAAGGGCAATCGCATGGGGATACGCCCTGGTTACGGTGGCGGGGGGTTTACTTTTTCCCACGCCGGGAGGTATCCACCGCTTCCAGTTCATTAGTATTAAACGTTACTAGCTTATCCCAATTTCCCCCTTCAAACAGCACCGCGACCTTGCCATCGGCAATGCGCTGCACCTGCCCTTGAAATCCGTAATAGGTGTCGTCCATATTCACAACGCGCACGGCGGCACCAGGAAGCAGCATGGGTTACAAGTCCTTCAACGCTAGATGTTGATCTTCTAACACATAACCCAGAGCCCCACGACCGGGATCACGGCGGCGTTGCCCTGGGGGTTGGGGGATCAGTCAGGAACTCCAGCAACGACTGAAGGGGTTGATGGCAAAGGCTTTCAGCTACCACCCTCACCCCATGCCGACCAAGTTCCCGCGAGGAATGGCCCCTGGGCTTATCACTGCTATTAGAGAAAACAAAATCAGGACAAGGGCTCAGGTGCCTTGCCCATGGGGGTAACCGCGTCAGTCCAGAAACCCTAAACATGGCTGGGGACCGAACCCCTGGGACTGCTATGAACCTTTGGTAACGGGTCCCCTGGGTTTCCGTAACGGCGATGGGGCAATCCGTAGTGAAGCGGCAGTCCCTTGCGCGAGGAATCCCATGGCTGATGATCAACCCCGGCCCCTGGCCCCAGATGCCAGCGCCGATGCGGTAGCGGTGCCAGAGGCTGCAACGGTGGCCGATCCCAACGCCCCTACCACCGTTGGGGATGAAGCTGCCCCCGACGGGGCGGCGATACTGACCCCCGAGGGTCAAGGATCGATCCCACGGGGGCCTCATCCCCCCTTGGAGGACCGCATCAAGCGCCCCAAGCCTGCCAACCACACCCCCGCCTACGACTTTGCAGCGGAAGATTTGCAGGCCCTACGGCGGGCGGTGCAGAACAGCCATCTGGTGCAGTTGGCCTTCTATTTTCTGGACTATATTTTGCGGGCACAGACGGCGCTGTTTGAGCAGATCCACAGCAAACGGGCGTTGCCCCGCATCATTCCGGCCCTGGCGATTCTCTGTGGTCTATTGGCCAGCATTTATGGGGTGGTGATGGGGTCCTACAATGGCCCGTTGCAGGCGATCGCCTCTGGCATCAAAATGCCGATATTGTTTCTCTTCACCGCTATTATCTGCGTGCCTTCGCTGTACACCTTCAATGTGTTGCTGGGGCAGCGGTTCCGATTTCTACAAACCTTGGCCTTGATGGTGATTACCCTCACCACCACCAGCATTCTGTTGGTGAGTTTGGCCCCCATTGCCCTCTTTTTCACCATCACCACCCCAGAGAACTATCAGTTTTTATTGCTGATGCATGTCTGCATCTTTGGGCTCTGTGGTTTCTATGGGGTGCGCTATCTCTACCGGGGATCCGCCTACATTGCCTTTCGCATGGAGCAGCCCCTTAATAATCTGCTGCTGCGAATTTGGATTGTGATTTACGGCATTGTCGGTATGCAGTTGGCGTGGCGGCTGCGGCCCTTTGTGGGCAGCCAGGGGATGCCGTTCCAAATTCTGCGGGACGAGGTGGATGGCAACTTCTACCTGGCGGTTTGGAAGTCATTGCTGGCGCTGTTTGCTTCGTAGTTCAGTACAGTTCTGTTGTCGTTGAGTGCTGCCCATGGATGCCCTATTTCCCCTGGTGATGGTTGGTCTGGTGTTGGTCTTTTTGGGGCTGAGTGTGTACTTGAGCCGACGACGGACCCAGGCCCTAAAGGACCTAGCCGCTAATTGGGGCTTCGAGTTTTGCGGGGCGGGCAATGATTTAGTGGATGCGTCGGTGTGGGGATTTCAATGCACCAGGACATCAACCGCTTGCACCAAAGCTTCCGCAAATTTTCCGGTGTGTGAGGGGTAGCTGCCGCCGCGTCCTGGTTGATCTGCCTCAGGGGCGGTTTGCCCCAGGGTGGGCTTGCCGCCAGTCGCGAAAGACATCGGTTTCCGCCAGGATGGGGTTGATGTCTACCCAACGCCCGCGATCGTCGCGATATTCGTAGAGAAAGAGGCTGCGCAACAGACTGTTGTAGTCGCTGTCCCCCTGCACCGTGCGGGTACTGACGGCCCGAAATAGGTGCTGCCATTCCTGTTCGTTGACCAACCCCAGCAGTTCGTTGCGCTCGTCGCGGATCACCCGTTCCAGGGTGGCACGGGCAATGGGGGGATCTTGCTTCCGTAGGCAGCCGAATAGATAGCGCATCAGGTTACGCATGTGGCCACCGCTGATGATGCAGAGGCGATCTAGGGTGTCGCTGTGGTCAAACACCTCCGTCAGGCGGGCTTCGCGATCGCCCGCCGTTAATTCAGGAAAGGCGCGGGCCAGCACCATTTGCCGCAACATGGCTAAGCTGTCGGGCTGACAATGGCCGTCTAAATCTTTCACCGGCACCATGGTCAACACCAGGGGGCTGACCCCAAACCGATTGGTCAGTAGGGGCAGATCATCGGAAAACATCAGGGACAGGGGGATGGTGTAGAGCACGTGGCAGGCCAAGCGCTTCAACTGATCGCCCCGATCCACAAAGAGATATTCGGGTTGGGGGCGATCGCCCAGTTTGCGGGTGGTGTATACCCGGTCCAGGTTGTCCACAATGGCCACTAGGCCTGCCTTGCCCTGCTGCTTGAGTTGGGCAATGGCGGGGATGAGCAACTCGTTGTTAATGGCGTCGAGGATGCTGCGGGTGCGGGGTTCTAAATACTGGTGTAGTTGACTGCGGATGTCGGCGCTGTCCTTGGACTGGGCGGTGATGGTGGCGATGCCCACCGACAGGCTGACGTCGGAGATTTCTACGGGCATCCGCAGGGTGTCGATAATGCTCTGGAATAGGCGCTGGAAATAGTTGGGTCGCATCACCACCCCGGTACCTTCCAAGCTGGCAGCAATTTGGCGGGCCATCACCAGCAAAATGTCGGTGATTTCCACGTCGGACATTTCCAAGTCGCGATCGGACTCGAAATACACCACGTGGTAGCCTGCGGCCTCTAAGTTTTTTTTCAATCGCCCCAGTTCGGTGGACTTACCAGAACCGATGTGGCCCGTGAGCAGTTGGGCCGTGGGTTCGTCGGGGGACAGGCGAATGATGGGGCGGGCCAATTCTTCCACCAAGTCTCCCCCCCGGACGGGGGAAAAGTTGATGTAGCAACGGTCGTCCTGGAGGGGCCGACTGGGGTTAGCGGCTCTGTAAAAGCGGTTGACATCCAGGGACATAGGCGGTTGCAGCCAGCTCGGCGGCGATGGGCACGCCCTTTATAGCACGGGCGATCGCCCCAGGGCTGACCTAGGGCGATCGCGATGGTAGGGAGAGTAGCTGTAGATGGGAAAATCCGAAGGACGAGGCAGTGGGGTCGGCCAGCCATGGGCGGGGCAGGCGGAGCCACGGCCTCGACTGAAGTGCCATTGGCAGTGCCAGCACCCAGGCTCAAACGGCGTGAATTTGCGAACTGTTTCCCGAGGCAAGGCAGGTAAGGGGTGAGGGAACTACAACAGCGATGAATGCCGCCAAGGAGTCAAAGAGTACGGGCACGCCAATGCACCTTGGCTAAAGACGGGAGGCAGGTTAGGCCGCTGTCACGCATGGGGCCGGGGCTGGAATGGCAGGCGGCGGGCCGTAGGTGCCGGGGGAGCGGCGCTGGAGTTCCCGCACAATGTCTTCAGCGGTGACATCCGCCAGGGAGCCACCCTTGCGCAGGGTGAGTTGCAACAACAGATCTCGGGAAACCAAAGCTGCCTCCGCGAGGAACATATCGTTCATGGTGAGACTGGCTTTATGAATGGTGGCCAATTCATCGCCGAGGGATTGGGGCTTAGACGCAAGCATCATGATGCGATCTCCCGTTATTTCTTGACTGACGGCTGGGTGGAAATGACAGGTCGTATCACTGGAGCGAGATACGACCTATCGTCGTTAGCGTTGCGAGTGGATGGTAGTTACCCGATGCTTCTGTTATAAGCCGCCTTATCTTCCATACACAGCGGGTGATTACTTAAATCAAAGTGTTTTATTACACCCATTTATTCTGCGGTCTTTACGGATTACAGGCGACCAAGACAAAACCGGCGGATGGCAAGAAAAATATTTTTGCTTCTATTTCAAAGGGTTTCTTGGGGATGAATTACCTTTGAAGACCGCAATTTCACAGAGAGTTTCAGGAAAATATTGACGTGTTATTTGATACATGTTTCTAGGGCGGTCTAGGTGGGTTGCTGCGGCTACAGCGGGTGCTTCAGTACTGGGGGCTATGGGGCGATCTCGACCTATCTCAGAATCTCCCGAAGAAACCGGCTGGGATGGGTAATATTTGAGGCAGATCATCAGAGGCCCAGCGGGTTGCGTCATGGCCTGGGCACACCATGGGGCGGTCTCGCCCATGCCCTCAAGGACTGGGGGAATCGGGGATCGCGCCCATGGTGATGTCATCGGCTGGATGCTTGGGTTTGCGGGTGATGGCCGATTCTCAATGGCTAGGTGTTTGTGAAGCTGCCTGACTCCATCCACCGCTGGGGGCGTTCCACCCTCCATCGCATCCGCTACCCCTCGTTGCGGGTGATGTTTACCGTGCCCGTATTAATCCAACTGATGGCGGCGGTGGGGTTAGTGGGCTATCTATCCTTTCGCAATGGTCAGCAGGCGGTGCAGGCCCTGGCGTCCCAATTGCGGAGTGAGATTTCCGCCCGCATCAAGGGGGAACTGACCCAGTACTTTGGCGATCCCCACGCCATCAACCGCCTTAATGCCACCGCCTTTAGCAGTGGAGACATTGACATTAATGGGGCGGCCTATGGGGAACATCTAATGTTCCAGCAGATGAAAATCTACCCCAACATTGCCTTTGTCTACTGCGGCAGTGCGCGATCGGGGGAGTTTTTTGGCGTGTTGCGGTTACCGGACACGGGGGAACTGCAACTGTCCTATGGCAACGGCGGGAATGACTTTTTGCGGGACTATTACAGCCTGGATGTGCGGGGCTATCGACAACATTGGGTACGGCAGGCAGATGAGCGTTACGACGCCCGTACCCGGCCCTGGTTTCAAGCCGCCATCACCGAGGAACAGCCCACCTGGACGGATGTCTATTTGGCCTTCACCACCGGGTTGCCCAACGTGACCGCTAGCCTGCCCGTTTATGACGACCAGGGCAGCCAGTTGTTGGGGGTCTGCGCGGCGGACGTGGTGCTACCGGAGGAATTTCGAGACTTTCTCAGCCAGTTACCCATTGGTCGGGCGGGCCACGCCTTCGTGGTGGATCGCCAGGGCCATTTGATTTCCAGTTCCACCGACGAACCCCTGGTGCAGGGAACCGAGGATCGGGTGGAGTTTTTGCAGGCCGCTAACAGCCGCAGTCCCCTCGTCAGTAACACCGCCCTCTATCTGCGCCAGGAGTTTGGCAGTTTCGATCGCATCCGCAGCGTACAGCAACTCAGCTTTGAGTTTCAGGGCCAACGGCAGTACCTAGAGGTGGTGCCCTTTAGTGACGGCTTTGGGTTGGACTGGTTGATTGTGGTGGTGGTGCCCGAGGCGGACATCATGGGGCAAATCCACACCAATACCCGCATCACCATCGCCCTTTGTGCTGTGGCGTTGGCGATCGCCCTCGGGGTGGGCATTGTCTCCACCCGGCGGATTACAGCCCCCATTCTCAGCCTGAACCGGGCGGTGATGGCCATTGCGCGGGGCCGTTGGGACCAGCCCTTGCCCTCCGATCGCACCGATGAAGTGGGGCAACTGGCGCGATCGGTGGACAACATGGCCGCCAAGTTGCAGCAGACCTTTCTGCGGCTAGAGGCCCAGAAAAATGCCTTTGCCCGGTTCTTTCCGTCGGAATATCTGGACTTTTTCAACAAGCGCAGTGTGACGGAGGTGAACCTAGGGGATCACATCAGCCAGGAAATGACGGTGATGTTTGCGGACATTCGTCAATTTACGGCCCTCGCGGAGTGCATGGCCCCCCAAGCCCTGGCGGAGTTCATGAATACTTACCTGCAAAGCATTTCCCCCGAAATTCGCCGTCACCAGGGGTTTGTGGTCAAGTTCATTGGCGACAGTGTGATGGCGGTGTTCCCCAAGCGGGTGGAGGATGCGATCGCCGCTGCCCTGGCCCAGTTTGATCAGGTGCGCCAGTACAACACCCTGAATGCCACTGCCGACCACGCCCCCATTGAAATTGGCATCGGTCTACACACTGGCCCCTTGATGTTGGGGATCATCGGAGAGCCCACCCGGATGCAGGGGGATGCCCTCTCGGATACGGTGAATTTGGCGGCCCGATTAGAAGGGCTGTCGAAGCTCTACCATGTGCCGCTCTTGATTTCTGGGGATGTCGTACACCACCTATCACCAGACCATCCCTTTACCCTGCGCTTTTTAGATCGGGTGATGGTGAAGGGCCGCCGGGGCTATGTATATGGATATGAGGTCCTGGAGGCGGAACCCCCAGCCCGCCGGACCCTGAAGCTGAAAACCCAGGCACTATTTGAGCAAGGGGTGCAAGGCTATCGCGATCGCCAATGGGCCGCCGCGATCGCTTGCTTTCATCAGGTCCTAGCCCTCAACCCTGAGGACGGGGCCGCCCAGCTTTATATCGAGCGCCTCACCCACCTACAACAGCACGACGCCCCCCCAACTTGGGATGGGGTCTGGGCCTTTGATCAAAAGCGGTAGCCTGTTCCCCCTCAGGGGCTGGGCCACCCAGGGAGCATCCAACAGACACCGCCTACTGACAATAAACAAAAGCCGATGAGGGGATTTGAACCCCTGGCCGCTCGATTACGAATCGAGTGCTCTACCACTGAGCTACATCGGCACACGCCATTTGCAATTTTAGCAGGGGATTTCCCACCGTCATAGACCGCTTGGGCACAATTCCCAGGGGGCCAATCCCCGTGGCAGCCCCTACTTGAGGGTGCGGCCAAAGGGCATGATAGCCAGCACCATCAGCTTGAAATGCTGCTTGGCAAAGGGCAAACCGATGATGGTGATAGCCAGCACCACCCCCCAAATCAGATTGTTGAGGGCGATCGCCCAGCCGAACAAAAAGAACCAGATCACATTCAGGATGGTGATCAGGGGGGTGCCCACCTCTGGACCTTCCACAATTTCCTTACCAAAGGGGGTGAGGGTGGCAATGCCCACCTTGATGGTTTCAATACCAAAGGGAATACCGATGATGGTGAGGCAGGTACTTACGCCCCCCGTGATATAGCCGATCGCCCCAATCAGGCCCCCAAACACGAGCCAAATAATGTTGCCTAACAAACTCACGGGTAACCTCCTGGGCGATCGCTCCACCGTTGGCGCATCCTATCGGCATCCTAACCGATGGATCTCGCTGCCTAGGTTGCACCCCCAGGGGGGATTACCCAACCCTGGGGAATCATTGTGGAATCATAAAGGCAGTCATCCCTAGGGCGCGTCATTAATGACAGGTGACAGTCTTGCTGGGCTAGCATTGCCGCGCCCGCCTCTGGGATGGGGCTAGGGGCTGTAGCCGTTGTACAACAAGGGTTATTGCGCTAATGGATGTCAGCCCCTAGCCACCGGATACCAGCGGTGCAACGGAGCCCTGGTCAACGCCCCCATCAAAACCAAACCATGTCGGGGGTTAGGGATTCGCAACCGATGCCGAAAACAGCGTAATCAACCGGATTTGAGACCACCCATGGCAGATTCCAAGCCGTCTTCCCCCCAGCCAAAACCGCCCCCCGGCATGAGCCCCGAGAGATATGCCCGCCTGATGGCGGAGGCCAAAGCCCCCTACAAGGGGCTGCGCAAATTTGTGTATGGCGGGGTGGGGGCCTCTGGGGCGATCGGGGCCTTTGTCTTCTTGACCCAGGTGGCGGCAGGGCGCGACCTCAGCCAGGCCGTGCCCAACCTGCTGCTGCAAGTGGGCATCGTCGCCCTGATGGTGGTTTTATTTCGCCTCGAAGATCGTCGGTCCTAACCGCAGCGTCCTCACCGGAACGTCCTAACCAGAACTGGGGAGTGCCCCGCTGCGCCCCCGCCCCAGCAACCCTTAACCAAACCGGGGCCATTCCCAGGCCGCTCCAAGAGTACGCGGATCCGCACCCAGGCGCTGGGTCGGCCATCGGTCCAATAGGATAAGATGACGATAATTTGCACCCGGTTTTGGGCAGATCTCTGCACTGACCTGACACCGTTTCCCACAGACAACTGTTCCCCACAGACAACTGTAAGGTTTATGACTTCCTACGCCACCTCCACCGCCCGCGCCGACATGGGAGAACTGCGCCGTTTGCGGAGCCTATTGCCGCCAGAACTCCAGAGTTGGGTAACGGTGGAAGCGGCAACCGATGTCACCCCCCCCCTGATCACCTGTGAAGAACTGGGCAAGGATCAGGTAGAAATTCAAATCGATCTGGCGAAGTGGGAAGGGTTGGCCCTAGACCAGCGCAACCTGATGTTCTGGCATGAGGTGGGGCGCATCCAAAACGACACCATCCCCCGCGATGGCTGGGAAATGGCAGCCCTGGCCATTGGTCTAGGGGGTGCTATTGGGGAACTGTGGGTGCAGGATGGGCTACTCCTGGTCTTAGCGCTAGCCCTCTGCGGGTTTTCTGGTTGGCGACTCTATCGCCGCAACAACCCCCAAAAGACTGTGGCGGAAGAGATTGAGGCGGATGAACGGGCGATCGCGATCTCCACTCGCTTTGGCTACACCCTGCCCAATGCTTACAAAAGCCTCGGCAGCGCCCTCAAGACCCTAATTGAGCAAACCCCCAAAAAGCGCAAGCGCGACCAATATGTGAAGCGCCTCGACGCCCTCCGCAAGAGTGCCGCTAAGGCGAAAGAACGTGCCCAAGCCAGCGTCCCCCGCCCCGGCTACTAGGGTTTCCCCGCCTCGGGTGAACCTCCCACCTTCAGATCTTTGCAGGCTGACGTTCCACGAGGACGCCAGCCTGTTGTTTGTCAGGGCGCATCATCATTGCTCCCTTGCCCCAGGAAACGGCTGGCACATCACACCGCGCAATCCTAACCCTTACTGGCCCGCACCAAAGACAGGTTGTGGATGGGGCAACTGGGGATGGGCTGATCAAGGCTGCGGCGGTACCATTCCCGGTGGCAACTGGCCACGGGGCAAGCATAGCGGGGACTGGCGATCGCCCCCGTGCCCTTCGTCAGGGGATGGTAGGTGCGAATAACGGGCAGAATCTCGTCCGCCGCCATCTGCTCATCCAAAAATAGGTGTACCCAGGTGCGGGTCACCTCCTCCCGCTGCAACAGGGCCAGCAGTTGTGGTCCCATTTCAGGGTTTTGGGCATTGGCCAAGAAATGGTTGATTTGTT
>JAQCHG010000023.1 GCA_027619675.1 Cyanobacteriota bacterium | reverse complement strand
CGAAGTCGTATGCCTTTCAGGCAGGCACAGCCAACGCGTCAGCGTCTCCCAAAGGGAGAAAACCCGTCTGCAAGATAATTGAGCTTACCTACTTACAGCCGCACCTGGATGCCATTGCCAAAATCCTCTACGAGGATAGCGACCCCGCCTCCATGCAAACCCTGGAAGATATTGAACTGAGGGTACGAGAGCAACTACAGGCCCATGTGAGCCCTGCCCTCGGAAATTTTTTATCCACTCAGTCAGCGGCACGCGCACAGGCCGAATTGGTTCGGGTGCTGTTGAGTCGGGCATCAAGCAAATCAGCCGCCGGATTAAAATCTCAGGGGCACAGTGGCGAGAAGACAACGTGCCACAAGTCTTAGCTCATCGCTGCGCTTGCCTCAATGGCATGATTAGTTTGCAAAGGTGACATGCTCACCTTCCGATCCGCTTCCAGCATGAACTGGCCATCCTAGGCTAAGCGCTTGGGGGGGGCAGGGTGGAGAGGGCATAGAGTAGACGCGGCGGCTCGGCATTGGCGGATAGGGCAGAGAACTGGTGCCAAAACCGCACCCGGCCATAGCGGTCTAACACGAACTGGGCGGGCAGGGGTGCCCCCAGGGCTTGTCCGGTGCCATATTGCTGAAACACTTGGCCCTGGCTATCGCTGAGCACCGGCATGGGCAGGTCTAGATCCTGCACCACCCGCTGACTCTGGCTGAGGTCGGTACTCACCACCAGCAGCAGTTCTGCCCCCGCCTGCACAAACAGCGGGTATGCATCCCGCAGGGTGATCAAATGGGGAAAGCACAGGGGGCAGTAGTGGCGCTCGGTAAAGATGCGGGTGAAGGCCAGCACCACCGGGCGATCGCCCCAAAAATGGGACAACCGTAAAGGCTGCTGGGTCTGCGCCTGGGTCAGGCAAAAATCGGGGGCGCGATCGCCCAAAGCCAGCCGCCGATGGGCGGGCAGGGGCCAAAAATGCCGCCAAAACCGCTCACTCAACAATCGAGAAGGGGCCTCAAGGGCTAGATCCGCCATGGTGATTGACAGGCCAATGATGGGCTACACCGAGGCAAAAAATTCCTTGGATTTCACCGGGTCAGGGATCATGGTCTGATCCCCTGGCTGCCACCCGGCAGGGCAGACCTCATCGGGGTGGGTTTGCACATATTGGATGGCTTGCAACACCCGCAGGGTTTCATCCACATTGCGACCAAAGGAGAGGTTGTTCACCGTGGCGTGTTGGATCACCCCTTCGCGATCGATGATAAACAACCCCCGCAACGCCACCCCCGCATCGGGGTCGAGGACGTTGTAGGCGGTGCTGATCTCTTTTTTGATGTCCGACACCAGGGGATAGGCGAGGTCGCCGACGCCCCCCAGTTTGCGCTCGGTTTGAATCCAGGCTAGGTGGGAAAATTCGCTATCGACAGACACCCCCAGCACTTCGGTATCCAGGTCTTTGAACTCGCTGTAGCGATCGCTGAAGGCAATGATTTCCGTCGGGCAGACAAAGGTGAAATCCAGGGGATAAAAGAACAACACCACATATTTGCCCCGCAGATCGGACAGTTTGATGGTTTTGAACTCTTGATCCACCACTGCCGTAGCGGTGAAGTCGGGGGCCGCTTGGCCCACCCGGAGACAGCCTTCTGCTGGGCTGGTCATAACCTATACGCTCCTCACTGCAATGGATACGCTGGAATATCGGCTCGGTATCAAGACCCAATCGGTCACCGCCATTCTATCGGATCTTCGCGATCGCCCCCTGGCTCCCCTGCGATCGGTTGATTTTCGCCCAATGCCCCAGCAGCAAAGGGAGCAGAAACACCATCATCCCCATTGTTGAAAGGGGTTAGGGTGCCCCTCCGTCCAGATCCCATCAGGGTTCACGGGGTGGATGATAATGCCCCAATGCCTCATGCTCCAATGCCCGCTGAGGTAAGCAAGACCGCCAACACCCCTCAGCCGAGGTGCGTCATTCTATGGGGGGATATGGCTGAGAACCACTGGCTGGGAAACCACGCCTTAGGCGATCTCTGAGAAAGAAATGACCCGCTCAGACTGTTGGGTCTCGTACCTCGACGCCAATTTACGGCGGTAAATTTACGGCAGCATATTCATTCCGAAAAATCCCCTCAAGGATTTCCCGCACTGATGGGCTCACCCCGTACTGACTTGAGCTAGGGGCTGCAACCGTTACACAACAAGGGTTAGAGCTGCCATTCAGCAATGGTAGCCCCTAGCCATAGCGCTGGAGAACGTACCCTTGCCTCAAGCGCTGGAATTGAGTGAAACGGGCGTACTGATTACCCATTAGCCCCTGGGCGCAAAGGGGCCTGTCGCCAGTGATCCCGCCGCCTAAGGGATCCTCGTCAAATCCCTCAGAACGCACTAGCATAAGGGGGTGATTGCACCTCCCCCTCCCTTAACTGCCCTTAAGGAAGGCCGCTGGTTCAAGCTCATCTGCGGTGCCAGCTATCAACACCTTCCTGCCATTCGGAGTCTGGCCCTCGCCTATGCCCTTGCGGGTGCAGACTGCATTGATATCGCTGCGGACCCGTCGGTGTTGGCTGCGGTGCAGGCGGCGTTGACCGTTGCCGATCGCCTTGCCCCTGAGTTTTTCATTCCCTCCCCACAGCAGCCCCGCTACCACCGCCCTTGGGTGATGGTGAGCTTGAACGATGGCGAAGACCCCCATTTCCGCAAAGCCGAGTTTGACCCGGCCCACTGTCCCGCCGACTGTCCCCGGCCCTGTGAAGCCATTTGCCCCGCTGAGGCGATCGCCCTGGACGGGGTGATTGGCAGCCGTTGCTATGGTTGTGGCCGCTGTTTCCCAGTCTGTCCTTTGCAGCTCATTACCCCCCGCGCCTTTTCGACCTCTCCGGCGGGGGTAGCAGCCCAACTCCTGCCCCAGGTAGATGCGGTAGAACTCCACACCCAAGTGGGCCACGGTGACGCCTTTGCCCGGCTTTGGCAGAGCATTCGCCCCCATCTGCACGGCTTGAAACTATTGGCCATTAGCTGCCCCTCGGCACCAGGGGCAGTGGCGTATCTCTGGGATCTGTATCGGCTCATGGGGCCGCTACCCATCCCTTTGATTTGGCAGGCGGATGGCCGACCCATGAGCGGTGATATTGGGGCAGGCACCACCCACGCCGCCTTGCGTTATGGGCAGGAACTGCTGGCGGCGGGACCGCCTGGATTTGTGCAACTGGCGGGGGGCACCAACCACCACACCGCCCTCAAGCTACGCCAAGCGGATTGGGCGATATCCCTGGGTTCATCCCCATACTCCCCACGGGATCGCGATCGCCCGGCCCCTCCGACTCCCCACTTTGGTGGGGTGGCCTACGGTAGCTATGCCCGTCGCTGTTTGGCCCCCACCCTGGCCCAGTTGACGGCGATTGCCTTAGCCAGCGAGGGCAAGGCAGAACCTCCTTTAGAGCAGATTCCCGACCTGCTCTATGCAGCGGTGCATGTTGCCCGGGGGCTGGTTAGCCCCCTCAAAGGGCTGGAGCCAAGGATCAAGGCTGGGTCTGCCCCGGCTCCTCTCCAGTCCGTGGCGTCCCGAGCGCCCACCTTGACTGGGGGTCCCCCCGGTCCCCTGTCTGATCGGTTCGAGTGAGTCCATTCATCCGTGAGGCTATGGTCAACCCTAACGGTTCTCCGTCTGTTCCCGCTCCGGCATCTAACCCCGTTCCCGCCCTGTCTGCTGTTCCCCCCGCCGAGGCCAGTCCTCGGGATGATCTTGAGCAACTGTTGGCGATCTTGCCCGATGGGGTGCGATCGCTGATTGACCAGCACCCCCAGCGCCGAAAACTGGTGGAGGTGGTTCTGGACCTAGGCCGTCGTCCCGAAGCCCGTTTTCCCCAAGGGGCCGAATACCTGTCGGAAACCGTCGTCTCCCGCGAAGACCTCAACTACTGCATCGAGCGGGTGGGCTACTTCGGTGGCGATAATCGGGCGGGCATCGAAAGCCCCCTGCACCGCCTCAGCGCCATGCGCAACCGCTCCGGTGAAATCATTGGCCTCACCTGCCGGGTGGGGCGGGCGGTGTTTGGCACCATCGGCATGATCCGTGACCTGATTGAGACCGGCGGGTCCATCCTGATGTTGGGTCGTCCTGGGGTGGGCAAAACCACTGCCCTGCGGGAAATTGCTCGGGTGCTGGCAGATGACCTGCAAAAGCGGGTGGTGATCATCGACACCTCCAATGAAATTGCTGGAGACGGTGACATCCCCCATCCCGCCATTGGCCGCGCCCGCCGCATGCAGGTGGCCCAGCCAGAACTGCAACACAAGGTGATGATCGAGGCGGTGGAAAACCACATGCCTGAGGTGATCGTCATTGATGAAATTGGCACCGAACTTGAGGCCACCGCCGCCCGCACCATTGCCGAACGGGGGGTACAACTGGTGGGCACTGCCCACGGCAATCGCCTGGAAAACCTGATCAAAAACCCCACCCTGTCGGATCTCGTCGGTGGCATTCAGTCCGTCACCTTGGGGGACGACGAGGCCCGCCGCCGGGGCAGTCAAAAGAGTGTGCTAGAGCGCAAAGCTCCCCCCACCTTTGACATCGCCATTGAAATGCTGGAGCGCCAGCGTTGGGTGGTCCATGAAGCGGTGGCCGACACCGTGGACAACCTGCTGCGGGGGCGGCAGCCAGCGGCCCAGGTGCGAGAAACCGCTGAAAATGGTCGGGTCACCATTACCCATGAACTGCCGGACAATGGGGTTGCAACCGCCATGGGTCCCCAGGCCAGCCGTCGCGGTCCCGGTGGCTGGCGATCGTCGGGGCGCATGACGCCACTGCCCTCCCCCAGTACCCCTCAGGTGGTGTCCAATCCCCTATCGCCAGAACAGGCGCGATTTGAATCGCTACTGGAGGACACCCTGGGCAGCCCGCCCTTGGTAACCTCCCCAGCCCAAATGGATCAGGTGCTGCCGGAGGAGGCCCCGGTGGGTCCCAATGGGGAAGATATTTTGCGGGTCTACCCCTACGGCATTAGCCGCCACCAGTTGGATCAGGTGATTCGCACCCTGCATCTGCCAGTGCTGGTAACCAAAGATTTAGAGGTGGCGGATGCGGTGCTGGCCCTGCGATCCCATGTCAAAAACCACTCCAAATTGCGCCATGTGGCCAAGGCCCGCCAGATTCCCATCCACACCGTTAAGTCCAACAGCATGCCCCAGATCGTGCGATCGCTACAGCGGCTTTTGGACCTCGACGATGGCACCCTGCAACCAGCGGTCAACCTGAATTTGTTTAGCCAGCAGGGGGACGCCGATGAGCTGGAGGCCTTGGAAGAAGCCCGGCTGGCGGTGGAACAAATCGTCATCCCCAAGGGGCAACCCGTAGAACTGCTGCCCCGCTCGGCCCGCATTCGCAAAATGCAACATGAATTGGCGGAACACTATCGCCTAAAGTCCCTCAGCTTTGGGGATGAGCCCAACCGCCGTCTCCGCATCTATCCGGCCTAAGGGGTGTGAATCATCACCCCCGCCCTAGGGACGGCACCGCGAGTTCCCTCCCTGGGACGCGGGCGGGGCAAACGCATTCCACAACAGTCAACCTGAATCAATACCAAGGGTTGGGTTACCCATCAACCCACACTTGACAGCCCCCTGGGTCTGTTGTCCCGGTCAAGGGGGATCAACCCGTTTCCAGGGTTTCATTACTCCAGGCGGGTTCCCTTCGCAGGGTAAGATGACCAATGAGGCCCGGGGAGCACCCCGCACGGGCTCAATTGCTCCTTTCACCCAACGAATTCATGAAACAACTGCTTACCCGCATCTTTGCTCTGGTGTTGGTGGCCTTCATTGGCCTCACCGGGTGCAGCAGCGCTGGTGTCAGTGGTCAAATGACGGGGAACTATTCCCAAGACACCCTCACCGTCATTGATAGCCTCCGCACGGCAATCAACGTGCCTGACGATGCGCCCGAAAAGGCAGCCGCCCAAGCGGAGGCTCGTGCCTTAATCAATGACTTTGCCTCCCGCTACCGTCGGGATGCGTCGGTTTCGGGCCTCAGCTCCTTCCGCACCGTCAGCACTGCCCTCAACGCGATCGCGGGCCACTATAGCTCCTATCCCAACCGTCCCTTCCCCGAGAAACTCAAAAATCGTCTAGAGCAAGAGTTTCGTCAGGTGGAAGCGGCCCTGCGCCGGGGCGCATAAGCGCCATCCCAGCCCCGTCCCTGGGGTTAGGGTGCCACCATTGCCGTCCTACAACAAAGGCTGGAAGCGCTTTGCTTCCAGCCTTTGTTGTGTTGCCTATACTTAGGGATAGATACCTGAGTGATACATACCTGTGCGCCCCCCAGCAGACCCTCCCAGCCTCAACCTCTAGTGTCTTTGCTCCACCTATTTAGAAACAGGCCGCCCATTCACGCCCTTAAAGACCGGGACCCTCTAGCACCCCAATCAAGCTAGACAAATATTTATTTGACTGGGTCAACTTAACTTTGTTAGGATTGCAATTCTGTAGTGGAGTGCAACCTTCTGGGGACATGAAAGTCCGAGCATCTGTTAGAAAAATGTGCGACAAGTGTCGCGTCATCCGCCGCAAGGGGCGGGTTATGGTGATCTGCTCTAATCCTAAGCATAAGCAGCGCCAGGGCTAACATCTGTTAGCGGCGAACGGTTCGGGGCGGCGGTGGCTGACGATAGGCGATCGCGAAGCCCAATCAACGCGGTATTGAGTTTGACTAAACGTACTGTTACAGTGCGATTTGCGATTTAGGGGAGAAGTAAGGCAGTGGCACGGATTGCTGGCGTTGACCTGCCCAGAGACAAGCGGGTCGAAATCGGGCTGACCTATATCTACGGTATTGGGCTGTCCCGCTCTCAAGAAATTCTGAAGAAGACCGGGGTGAATCCCGACGTGCGGGTACGGGATCTAACCGATGCCGACGTTGCTAGTCTGCGGGATGCGGTCGAAAACGGCTACGAGGTCGAAGGCGACCTGCGCCGTTTAGAAAGCATGAACATCAAGCGCTTGATGGACATCGGTTCTTACCGGGGTCGTCGCCATCGGGCGGGGTTGCCCGTGCGAGGGCAGCGCACCCGCACCAACAGCCGCACCCGCCGGGGAGGGGTCAAGCGCACCGTTGCAGGTAAGAAAAAGGCTCCCAAGAAATAGGGGAAGCCATTGGGGTGCTGTCTATGCGCCCTATCTAGCTTTTTTGGGGATTGTCCCCAGCATCTCTGGGCTGTTTGAGCCTGGAACCATCACTTTCAGTAGAGCAATCCGGCAGTCATGGCAAAACCAACACGGAAATCCAGCGGTCGTAAATCGAAAAAGAATGTACCCAGTGGGGTGGCCCACATTCAGTCCACCTTTAACAACACCATTGTCACCATTACTGACACCAATGGGGAAACGGTTTCTTGGTCTTCAGCCGGGGCCAGTGGCTTCAAAGGGGCTAAGAAAGGCACTCCCTTTGCGGCGCAAACCGCAGCCGATAGTGCCGCCCGCCGAGCCATGGATCAGGGAATGCGCCAAATTGAGGTGATGGTCAGTGGTCCTGGGGCTGGACGGGAAACCGCCATTCGTGCTCTGCAAGGGGCTGGGTTGGAGATCACGCTGATCCGTGACGTTACCCCCATTCCCCACAATGGCTGCCGCCCCCCCAAACGGCGACGGGTTTAAGTTTGCGTTATTTGATGATGATCAGGCCAGGGAGGTCCCGTTGTGGCTCAGTTTCAGGTTGAATGTATCGAATCGTCCATTAGCGACGATCAAAGCCACTACAGTCGGTTCGTAATTGAGCCCCTAGAGCGCAGCCAAGGCATTACCGTCGGTAATGCTTTGCGTCGTGTTTTGCTGTCTAACCTCTACGGTACAGCGGTGACGGCGGTGCGCATTGCCGGGGCAACCCATGAGTTTTCCACCGTGCCGGGTGTGCGGGAAGACGTGCTGGACATCCTCTTGAATATGAAAGAGGTGGTGCTGAAGAGCTACACCAGCCAGCCCCAGATTGGCCGCATGATGGTGCAGGGTCCAGCCAAGGTGACGGCAGGCCATTTTGATTTGCCCTCTGAGGTGGACATCATCAACCCCGACCAGTACATCGCGTCGGTGGCGGAAGGGCACACCTTGGAAATGGAATTCCGCATTGAGCAGGGCCAAGGGTATCGGGCGGTGGATCGGGGCCGGGATGAAGCCGCTGCCCTGGATTTCATGCAAATTGATGCGGTGTTCATGCCGGTGCGGAAGGTGAACTACACCGTTGAAGACGTGATGATGGGCGGTTCCCTAGAGCGAGATCGCCTGTTGCTTGATGTCTGGACCAACGGCAGCATCACCCCTCAACAGGCCATGAGCGAAGCAGCCGCCATTTTGGTGAGCCTGTTTAACCCGCTCAAGGATGTCACCCTGGAACCCAAGCAGGACGAGTCCGATCGCGAGGAAGACCCCGCCAATCAGATTCCCATTGAGGAATTGCAGTTGTCGGTGCGGGCCTACAACTGTTTGAAGCGGGCTCAAATCAACTCCGTTTCCGACCTGTTGGATTACACCCAAGAGGATCTGCTGGAGATCAAAAACTTCGGTCAGAAGTCAGCGGAGGAAGTAATTGAAGCCCTCCAAGAGCGCCTGGGGATCACCCTGGCCAGTGAAAACTCGGCTAAGCCCACTTAGCCAAGCTTGACTCCCTGGATCTTCCAGGGAGCCCCTTCCGAAGCTCACCGCTTCGGATTTTTGTTGTGTTAGTGATTTTTTTGGGGGAGTTGTCATGCGTCACGGTCGCCGTGTGCCCAGACTAGGCAAACCCGCCGACCAGCGGCGGGCCTTGTTGCGGGCTTTGACCACCGAATTGATTCGCCACGGGCGGATCACCACCACCAAAACCCGCGCCAAGGCGGTGCGTTCTGAAGCTGAGCGCATCATCACCTTGGCCAAGGACGGGTCCTTGGCCGCCCGCCGTCAGGCCATCGGTTACCTCTACGACAAGCAGTTGGTTCATGCCCTGTTTGCCCAAGTGGGTGAGCGCTATGGCGATCGCAACGGTGGCTATACCCGCATTACCCGCACCATCAGCCGTCGGGGCGACAATGCGGATATGGCCATCCTGGAATTGACCTAGAATCGGCGATCGCCATGGCCCCTTCCCGCCAACTGTCAGATCAACTCCACGCTAAAGCCCAGTCTGAAGATTGGGCCTACCAGCGGGTAGCTTTGGTCATTCAGTATGTGGGTACCCACTTCCATGGCTGGCAGCGTCAGGCGCGGGAACGCACCGTCCAGGGGGAAATCGAGCAGGCCATTGCTGCGGTCCTGGGCCATCCCGTCACCTTACACGGGGCGGGGCGAACCGATACCGGGGTCCATGCGGCGGCCCAAGTGGCCCACTTTGACGCCCCGGTCTACATCCCGGCCCACCGTTGGCGCAGCATCCTCAATGCCCGCCTGCCGGAGGATGTGCTGGTGCGGGCCAGTACGGCGGTAGCCGATGGCTGGCACGCTCAGTTTTCGGCCTGCTGGCGACGGTATCGATATACCCTCTATACCGATCCCATCCCCAATTTATTTGTGAACCCCTTTGCCTGGCACTACTACTACGAGGATTTAGACGAAGGGGCGATCCAAGCGGCTTTAGCTTCCCTGGTGGGTCACCATGATTTAGCCGCCTTCCAGCGGGCCGGCTCCAAACGTGCCCATTCCTGGGTGGAGTTGCAGGAGGCCACCTGCTATCGTCGGCACCCCTTTCTGATGGTGGAAATGCAGGCAGCGGGCTTTCTCTACGGCATGGTGCGATTGGTGGTGGGGCTGCTGATGCAGGTGGGGCGCAGTTTGCTCAGTGTGGAGGAGTTCATCCACCTATGGCAGACCCAGCAGCGCAATCGCGTCAAATATGCCGCCCCTGCCAAGGGTCTCTGCCTGTTGCGGGTGGGCTATGATCCCCCCCCCTTTGCGCCCCAAGTGTGGTTTGATACCCAACCCCAGTTCCATCTCGCCTCGCCTCCAGCAGCCCTGGCCCTGAGTTGACCCGTCGGCAGCCGCCCCCTTGTTTTCCCCCCTGTGCTCGTCCATCGATAGGAAACACCATGACTGAGACAAAGACCTACGTCCCCCCCGTGGACACCCTCGAACCCAACTGGTACGTCGTTGATGCGGCAGACCAGCGCTTGGGACGTCTTGCCACCGAGGTGGCTAAAGTGCTGCGGGGCAAAAACAAGCCCACCTTCACCCCCAACATGGATACCGGCGATTTTGTGGTGATCATCAACGCCGAGAAGGTGCAGGTGACTGGCCGTAAGCCAGAGCAAAAGCTGTACCGTCGCCACTCCGGTCGCCCCGGCGGCATGAAGACCGAAACCTTCAACCAACTGCAAGCCCGGATTCCCGAGCGCATTATTGAGAAGGCGGTGAAGGGGATGCTGCCCAAAAATGCCCTGGGGCGGAAGCTGTTCACCAAGCTGAAGGTCTACGCGGGGCCAGAGCATCCCCATGCTGCTCAAAAGCCCCAAGCACTCGTGATCAACACCATTCCAGGAGGTAACTAATGCAAGCTGTTGATACCCAAGATCGGGTTGTTTATTGGGGCACCGGAC
>JAQCHG010000022.1 GCA_027619675.1 Cyanobacteriota bacterium | reverse complement strand
CGGGTTTACTCTTTCTGGTAGTCGTCACCCTGGTCGCCTATTGCACCTGGCAAGCCTGGGATTTGGCGCTGTCGTTTTACCGGACTTGGCGCATCGCTAGGATGCGGAAAACCAAGGGGTACGGGTATGGGTTAGTGCTGCTGCCCCACGCGATCGCGGGGCGGTTAATCAATAATTTTGACTGGCGTCACAATTGCCTCTGGTTACCGCGAGAGGCGATCGCCCAAATTGTGTGGCAAGAAATCCGCGAAGAGGGAGCCAAGCGCAGTTACTGGGTTTATCGCACCCGCATTTGCTATGTGTCTGCCACGGGCAACCACCATTGGCTCACCCTCAAGGGCGATATCGTCAGGGTGAATACTACCGCCCCGGTGCCCATGACCGATCGCGATCTGTACGACACGCTGTTTGACTGGTGGCAACATCCCAGATACCGCTGAGGTTTCTCCCACTTAGCCCGCTGCTGGCCATCCTCAACGACTGCCGCAACTTGGCCAACGACCCCGCCCTCCATTACGACGGCGCGGCAGAGGGGCTGTTCAGCAATCCCAGGGACCGGGTGCCTTGGGTAAGGTGATGAACGTTGCTGGTGAACCGCCTTAGGCACCCGGTCCCTTAGCCTGCTAACGTTCAGACATCCGGTCCCTGGAATCGCTGCTGATCATCCTCTGTCAGTGGCCGACTTGACTGCAATTAACGTCATATCTACCTCTTGAATCAGATTGTTGTGCAGTTTACTTTGCTTGAGGAGATAGTCCACATCATCCGCGCGATCGCCCGCAAATTCTGGCCAACAGTCTCCAGGGATATAGGTCGTTTCAACCACCTCAAAATCGACCCCCAAATAGAGCCCCAGGGGGGTCGTAGAGTAGCCCTTAGCCTGACATTCTCGATTGAACTTTTGGGAAAACATACTCAACCCATAGGGCGTAATGGGGCGCACATGGGTCGGGTCATGGACAAAAAAATCATGGCGATGGTGGGGCACCACCACATGTATCTCTGCCTGGGGTTGGCAGATGCGGTACAGCTCTTGAATGATTTGCAAATAGGTTTCAGTTTGCTGACCCAGATGCTCTAAGACGTGGCTTAACTCAATTTTGGCAATGCTGTTGTCGGGCCACGGCCACGGAAATTGCTCTAGATCAACCCTCAGCTCTGGATCCCCATATTTATCTACATTGAGATAGCCATCTAAACGCTTACTGCCACAACCGAGATTCAACTTTAATGCAGACATTTAAGCTCTAAACCGGGATGAACATCTTCTTTGATACTGAATTCACCGGACTACATCAAAATACCAGCTTGATTAGTTTGGGGGCGGTGGCGGCGGACGATCGCAGCTTCTACGCCGAATTCAACGACTACAACCCAGCCCAACTCAACCCCTGGCTGCTGGCCCACGTCATGCCCCACTTGCAATTCCCCGACGCGCCCGTCGTCAACCCCGCCTTAGACCTGCACCACCACGCCATGAAGGGCGATCGCGCCACCGTCACCACCGCCCTGGGGCAGTGGTTGGCACAGTTCGACGCCATAGAACTGTGGGCCGACTACCCCGCCTACGATTGGGTGCTCTGGGCAGAGCTATTTGGCGACGGGTTGGCCCTACCCCCCGGCCTGCCCACCAACGCCTTCGACGTAGCCACAGTGTTGAAAATCGCGGGTATTGATCCCACCGGCGATCGCGCCCGCCTAGCGGGCCTACCCCAGATGCCCCAGCACCACGCCCTCAACGACGCCAAACTGGCCAAAGCCTGCTACCAAATCGCCCTGGCTCAAATCCAGCGATCGCCCCAGCCTTAAGCCTAGTTGAGCCAAGAACTAAATCAGGGGTGGCTTTAGAGGCGCCAAGCCAATAGGACTCATCCGGTGAAGCCAGGAGATTGTTAAGCTCAATACACTCCTGTCCTAAAATTGGGAAACTTGAGAGCCCACCCATCCCTTGTCTCCGCACCACTCCCCCCGCGAAGGCAAGAGTGTTTACAATAATTTATGGTTCTTGGCTGACCCCAGCGCCCGTGGCTAGTCCCCGGCAGGTCCTGGGCCGCTCAGCCCCTCGTGAGTGATTCGGGTTGCCGTGCTGCAAAAATTCAAGCAAGACCTGAAAAATGACCTGATTGCGGGCCTGCTGGTGGTGATTCCGCTGGCGACCACCATCTGGCTGACGATCACCATTGCTAACTGGGTGGTCCGCTTCCTCACACGCTTTCCCAAGCAGCTCAATCCCTTCACTGGGCTGCCTCCCCTGCTGGGGGACATCCTCAACCTCAGCGTCGGCTTCGCGGTGCCCCTCTTTAGCATCTTGCTGATCGGGCTAATGGCACGGAACATCGCCGGACGCTGGCTGCTGGACCTAGGGGAGCGCATCGTCCAGTCCATTCCCCTAGCGGGCTCCATCTACAAAACCATTCAGCAACTGCTGCAAACCGTCTTCCAAGACTCTAAAAATCGGTTTCGGCGGGTGATTTTGGTGGAATATCCCCGCCGGGGCCTGTGGGCGGTGGCCTTTGTTACGGGCTCCTTTGCGGGCTCCCCAGCGGTGGCTGCCAACCCCGTTACCAATCCCGCCGCCACCCAGATGTTGAACGTGTTCATCCCCACCACCCCCAACCCCACCAGCGGTTGGTATGCGGTGGTGCCAGAGACGGACGTGGTTAACCTTTCCATCTCCATCGAAGAAGCCTTTAAGGTGCTGCTGTCCGGCGGCATCGTTGGCCCCAACTTGGCCGCCGCCTTGGTGGAGCACCAATCCCAAGCCCACCCCGCCCAATTGCCAGAAGACACCACGGGTGCCCCTCTGCTGCAATTGAACCAACCCCTGGGCGATCGCAGCCGCAGCCTGTCAATGATGCCCCTTGAGGAAGACTGCTAAGATTACAAAGCCGTCTTGCCAGGAAACGCCATGCAGGCCCGTCGTCTCGCCCGTGAGCTGGCGCTGTTGGGGATGGGGCAATTGCCCAGCAATCCCAAAAAGCTCTCGAATCAAGAACTCGAAAATCTGGTGACGGCGGCGGTGCGATCGCTGGTCGGGGAAGTGCAAGACACCCTCGAAAAAGCTTCGGCGGATCTAAACCGCAGCCAGGAGAGACTGCTGGGAAGTGAAACCCGCACCACCGATGTGGACGGGGCCAAAGCCATGGTGCAAGAGGCCATCACCGCCACCCAACAGGCTATCAACCACCTGGGCAGCGCCCTGCAAATTCCAGAATTGGTGCAGGTGGTGAACCAAAAGGAAGTGCGCAGCTACGCGGTGGAAGTGTTGAGCCACGTGGCCCAGCATAAACCCGATGTAGACCGGGACTTGGATCAAGCCATGGTGGCGTGGCAAGTCAAGCGACTGGCCCAAATCGATCGCGACCTCCTGCGGTTGGCCATTGTGGAAATGCAGTACCTGGGGGTCCCCGATCGCGTGGCCATCAACGAAGCGGTGGAATTGGCCAAGCGCTACAGCGATGAAGACGGCTACCGCTTCATCAATGGAGTGCTGCGCCGCTGGCTAGAGCAGTTTCGTCAACAGATGGCCAGCGGTGGGGGCAGTGACCCAGGGCCAGCCCCCAACCCAGAATCTTCCCTGGTGTAGATTAGCTACGGCGGCCCAGGCTTGCCCGAGGCCAAGAGTG
This sequence comes from Cyanobacteriota bacterium, assembly GCA_027619675.1. GTDB lineage: Bacteria > Cyanobacteriota > Cyanobacteriia > Phormidesmidales > Phormidesmidaceae > PCC-6406. The sequence goes on along the minus strand of JAQCHG010000022.1, from coordinate 6,982 downwards.
TTGCTGAGCAGAGTTCCCCATGGCAGAGTTCAACTGGTTTAGTCGCAGTCACAATGCGGATCAGGCGGCGGAGAAACCCGCTGCCCCGGCGGATGACCCGTCCGCAGCGGCGGCGACCCCAGCAGCCGAGAAGCCCACAGCGGCGGAAGACTATCTGGCCTGGGCCAAAGCCGCCTATCAAAACATCCAGAAGCAAAAGGCGGCTGAGGCGGCAGGGGCAACGGCACCCCCGACGGATGCCGCCACTGAAGCTGCATCTGAAACTGCACCAGAGGCCCCAGCGGATCAGGACGCGACGGCGGCGACACCGCCTCCCGAGGAACCCGCAGCCACTGATCCGGTGGCGGCGACTCCCGAGGAGTCAGCCCCTGCCGCCGATGGGTCAGATGGCCCCGAGAACATTGCGGCAACCACACCGGAAAACACGCCGGAAAACACAGCAGCGAGCGCTGCGGACACCCCAGCCCAGCCCGCCTGGATGCAGGCCAGCGCCGAGCGTCAGGCCCGCCTAGAGCGCTTGCAGGAAACGGCGATCGCCGAACCGGAGCCAGCACCGGAACCCGTCGCACCTGCCGCCACCGCCGTACCCACGGTGGCCTTGGAATTTGACGAAGCCTTTCTGTGGTCGGCGGAGGTGCTGGCGGCCCAGGGACGGCGGGCGGAGGATATCTCCGTCGAGGAAATTACCTGGCTCAACAAGCTGCGCCAGGGCCTCGACAAGACCCGCCGGGGGCTGATCAACCAGCTCAAGGCGATCGTCGGGCAGGGGCCGCTGAACGAAGACGCGGTGATGGAAATTGAGGCCCTGCTGCTGCAAGCGGATGTGGGGGTGGAGGCCACCGACACCATCATCAATGGGTTGCAACAGCGGCTACGGGAAGAAACCCTGCCCCCCGATCAGGCGATCGCCTTCCTAAAATCGCTGCTGCGGGACATGTTGGATGCCCCCATGCGGGAAAGCCACAACCTGGCCTTCGTCCCCGAAAAAGACACCCTCAACGTTTGGCTGATGACGGGGGTGAATGGGGCGGGCAAAACCACCACCATTGGCAAACTGGCCCACATTGCCAAAAAGTCGGGCTACAACTGCCTGATTGCGGCGGCAGATACCTTCCGGGCGGCAGCGGTAGAACAGGTGAAAGCCTGGGGTGCCCGCAGCGATGTGGAGGTAATCGCCAACCCCGGTCAGAATACAGACCCGGCGGCGGTGGTGTTTGACGCGATCGCGGCGGCCCAGTCTCGCCATACGGAACTGCTGCTGGTGGATACCGCCGGACGCTTGCAAAACAAGAAAAACCTGATGGATGAGCTGGCCAAGGTACGCCGCATCATCGACAAAAAGGCCCCCGGTGCCCGCATCGAGTCGCTGCTGGTGCTAGATGCCACCCTGGGCCAAAATGGCCTGCGTCAGGCGGAGGTCTTCGCCGAAGCCGCCAACCTCAGCGGTGTGGTCCTCACCAAGCTCGACGGCACCGCTAAGGGCGGCGTCGCCTTGGCCGTGGTGCAGCAATTGGGCCTGCCCATCCGCTTCATTGGAGCCGGGGAAGGCATCGAAGACCTGCGCCCCTTCTCTAGCTATGAGTTTGTAGAAGCCCTGATCAGTAGCTAGTGGTCTGTCAGCAGACCGCCGCTTATACGCATCTCTGGAACATCACGGGATAAATCGATTGCCCGCCTAGAATTCAAATTCTAGGCGGGCAATCAGGTTCATACATTAAAAGAAGACGGTTGGGTTTCACTAACGCGCACCCAAGCTACACATTGAGGCTTGATCGGCCCCAATGCCATCCAAGCTGGCTTACAGATCCTTGTACATGGTGATGTGGTCAATGCCCACCGACTGATACACCAGCCCTTGGGCATAAAACCCCAGCTTTTCGTAAAAGGGGATGGCGTGGCACTGGGCAGAGAGGACCACCTGGCGATGGCCCTCGGCTTTTGCCACCGCTAACAGGGTTTCCATCACCTGTCGCCCTACCCCCCGACGGCGTAGGGGCTGGGTGACAGACACGCGGCCAATGCGGCCTTCGGGGGTCAGCCGTCCCGTGGCCACGGCCCAACCATTCCAGTAGGCCAACACATGCTGACAATGGGGGTCTAATTGATCGGTTTCAAAGGCGAGGGGAACGTGTTGCTCACACACAAAAACCGACTGACGAATGCGATGAATGTCGTACTGATGACGGCGGTATGGCACCGCCCCAACCCACATCGGGCTCTCAAAAACTGAACTTTGAACTTTTGGCAGCGTCGCAGTATTCACCCTGGTCATAGGAAATATCCGAATTGATCTCAACAAACGCAGATTGGAATAAATTCCCGATGTAGCTCTGAAAACCTATCGGCAAACCTGGAAGCCCAATGTTGTCTGCACTACTGAAAAAAGGCACAACAACGGGCGATCGCAGGCTCTCATCAGGTCAGACAGTCTGCTCGGGGCTCAAATCTGCACAGCCGTGTCACGCACTCTACAGGTTTTAAACGGCCCACACACTCCGCAATCATCTACTGGGCGAATCGATAAAGCAACCGTTGATTCACGGGCTCGCCCGCCCACCCGCTTCATGGGATCTCAATCCTGCTGGGGTGCGCTTTTTAATGGGGTGGCGCTAGCCTTGACACCAGGCAGCACGAGAGGATCGGACACTATGCAGGGCCAAGGCAAATCGCAGCAGCCATGGGGACAGTGCCCCAGTGGTCTTCGCCTTCGGAAGCGATGGCCACGAAGGCTAGCCCTGAGGCTCATGGCGTTGGTTTGGGGCGGTTTAGTGGTGATGGGGCTGCTGGTGATGCCGGGCCATGCCCAAGGCAGCTATCCCCCCCAATTGGATCCGTTTTTGAATGATTATGCGGGTCTGGTTACCCCAGAGGATGCCGCCGCCATTCGCCAACTTTATGGGGACTTGAAACAGACAACGGGTATTGATGCGGTTGCTGTCACGATTCAATCCCTAGCCATTTATGAAACCGGCGATCAAACCATCGAATCCTTTGCCACCAACCTGTTTAATACCTGGGAAATTGGCGATCGCGATCGCAACGATGGGGTATTGGTGCTGGTATCGGCGGGCGATCGCAAACTGCGCATTGAATTGGGCTCAGGGTTTAGCCGCCGCTATGACGCCAAAATGCAGGCGATCATTGACGACCACATGCTGCCTGCCTTTCGAGCCGGGGACTACAGTCGCGGCCTTTACCAAGGCAGCCAAGCACTGGTGACCCAACTGCAACGGGCGGGTCCCATCGGCAGTTCCCCCACCAGCAGAGGATTTGCAGGGTTTGTGGATTGGCTGGGCTGGCAACTCACCCGCTTGGGGAATGCCGCTGTGGCCATCACCGCTGGGGTGGTGGGTGGCTTTGGCGCAGTGGTAGCCGTGGTGTGGCGCAGCTACCGCCGCCATCGCCCCCGCCAGTGTCCCACCTGTCAGGTGGCCATGTTGCGGCTGACGGAGGCCACGGACGATCTGCATCTAGATCCAGGTCAGCGTCTGGAGGAAAAAATCAACTCCGTGGATTACGACGTGTGGAAATGCCCCCAATGTAGCCGCTACGAAACCCACCGCTATCGCAATTTTTTCTCCCGATTTTCCACCTGTCCCCGCTGTCGTTACCGGACGTTACGCACCCATCGCCAGGTGATTGTCCACGCCACCTACAGCCACAGCGGGCGCGAGCGGGTACGAAAATCCTGCCAGCACTGTTCCTATTTGAACGAATACACCCGCACCATCCCCCGTCGCCATCGCTCCAGCTCCTCCAGGGGTGGCGGGCGATCGTCGGGGGGTGGGGCCAGCGGCAGTTGGTAGGCCCCTTACCGTCAGGCCACCAACCTTTGCAATACCTGATAGATGGCCACCATGGCCCAGGTGTCTTGGTGGCAATAGGTTCTCAGATCGTCCCGGTGGCGCTGTTTTTGGACGGGATCTGGGGTCTGCACCATGGCCTCCCAGATCGCTTGGGCGATCGCCCCATTGGACACGGGCAGATGGTCATAGCTCAAGGTTGGCACCAGCACGGGCAACACCTTTTTAATGGAGGTGCTGCCTAAGCAGGCGGGGTGACGATAGGCGTCTTTGAAGATCACCTCTAAATCCCAGAGGCGATCGACGATGGATTGCAGGGCGGCACCGTGGGTGGGGAAAGTGGCCGCCAGGGTTTTCAGCACCGTGGCCTCAAAGGATTGGTGGTAGGCCACCACCGACCCCGTCGGGCCGATGTGGCTGAGCAGGGCCGCCACCAGCGGGGGGCGGGGATCATCGGCGGTTTCATGGAGATAGTCCTGATGGGTGACGGTGCCATCGGCGGCTAGGACATGGCAACTGTATTGAAAGGGAAAGGCATCGTAGGGCCTGAGGCCGTGAAAGCGGGGAATGGCGGGGTTGAAGGTCTCGAAGTCAAAAAAGTGGATGGGGAAGGTCACGGTGGCCAGGTGGTCGGCAATTTTCTGGAGATCAATCTCCGGTTCCCCCCGGCGGACGGTCTCCACATAGGCCCGCTGGTTGGCACTGAGGGGAAAGTCTGGCGCTAAATCCGCGATCGCCCAACAGCCCGTCTCTATTAACTGCCGCTTTTTCTTTTTGTCTAACCGGGGAATGGTGAAGATGGAAGCGGCGGGCACCCCCTGCCAACATTGGGCCTGAAAAGAACAGCGCTGGGGCTGGTGGCAGTGGTCGCCAATGGCCACCGCCGGGGCGCTGGGGGCCGCAACCACGGCTTGGAACTGTTGACAGCGATCGGCCACCTCCGGTTGTCGGGCCACCACATCAGTGGTGATGTCTTGGCGGTGAAACAGGGTGCTGAGGTCGGGGTAGACACAGGTGGCGCGGTTAATGTGCATCAGGTCCACCTGATCCACAGGGACCCCAGCCCCCTTGAGGACGGCCCATTGCACAGCGGCATCCCAAACATGCTCATCCTTCACCTGGGTGGAGCCTTTCACCTCAATCAGGGTCCAAGTGCCCTGGGGCTGCCGCTGCAAAATATCGCAGCGCACCAGCCACCCCTGCCAGCTAAAGGCCGCTTCAAATAGGCAGGTGGCCCCGGCAGCGATCGCCGCTGCGGTGGCCTCCAGGGCGGTCTCTCCCGTGGCCTGAATTAACTGCCCCTGGGGAAATTGCGCCTGGGCCAACCGCCCCACCGCCTGCCCCTGTTCTAGGGCGTGGCGCTGGTCGGGGGTGAGGGCTGCCGCCCCGCCACTGCCCTGGACCTCCAGCCACAGGCGTTTGCGGCACTGGCGGCCCATCAGAAAGTCAGACTTGGTTAGCAAGGCAACCCTCCCAGTTCAGCCCAATCTCGACCCTGCCCATTGTGCGCGATCGCCCCAGTTTTGGAGCCCCCTGCCCTCCCCCGCCAGGAAACGTACCCACCGGACGCGCTACCTCGGGTCCCCGCCACCCCGTAGGATTGAGGCATTGCCCTTGCACCCTTGATGTTTGGTACTGAATCTATGGCCCTGCTGCGTACCCCCCTTTACGACCCATCCGCCGCCCTCAAAGCCCGCTTCACCGAGTTTGCTGGGTGGGAGATGGCGGTACAGTACAGCGGCATCAAACAAGAGCACCAGGCGGTGCGGACCCAAGCGGGCATGTTTGACATATCCCACATGGGCAAATTTTTCCTGACGGGGGCAGGGGTCTTGGCCCAGCTTCAGCGGCTGGTCCCCTCTGCCCTACAACGGTTGTCCCCTGGGGAAGCCCAGTACACGGTGCTGCTGAACCCCGAGGGCGGCATCATTGACGACTTGATCATCTACTTCCAGGGACGGGCCGGGGACGGCACCGAGCGGGTGGCAATCATTGTCAACGCCGCCACCACCGACAAGGACAAAGCCTGGTTGTTAGACCATTTAGACGATGCCGTGGCGTTTCAAGACCTGTCCCGCGATCGCGTTTTGATCGCCGTGCAAGGCCCCGAGGCGGTGGCCCACCTACAAGCCCTGACCGCCGAGGATCTGGGCCAGGTGTCCCGCTTTGGTCATCTGGAAGGGACGGTGCTGGATCAGCCCGCCTTCCTGCCCCGCACTGGCTACACCGGGGAAGACGGCTTTGAGGTGATGGTTGCCCCAGACACGGGACAAGCCCTCTGGCAGGCATTGTTGGACCGGGGGGTGACCCCCTGCGGTCTCGGGGCGCGGGATACCCTGCGGCTAGAGGCGGCCATGGCCCTTTATGGCCAGGACATCACCGACACCACCACCCCCCTAGAAGCGGGGCTGAAGTGGCTGGTGCATTTGGAGGAGGCGGGGGACTTTATCGGGCGATCGCGGCTGGTGGATCAGCAGGCCCACGGGGTGCCCCAGCGGCTGGTGGGCCTGCAACTGGCGGGGCGCAACATTGCCCGCCACGACTACCCGGTGGTGCAAGATGGACAGGCGATCGGTATCGTCACCAGCGGCACCCTGTCCCCCACCCTGGGCTATCCCATTGCCCTCGCCTATATCCCACCGGCCCTGGCCAAAGTGGGTCAAACCCTGGCGGTGGAAATCCGTGGCAAAGCCTATCCGGCCCAAGTGGTGAAACGCCCCTTTTACAAACGGCCCTAAACGGGCATTCTGGTTACGGCAATCTTGATGTTACGGAGAAATCCCCTGCCCCATGGGGGATTTCTCATGCGACACTGGCAAACAGCCCACGTGGTCCCGCAGGAGACGGTCATGGCCCTGGAATACCCCGACGATCTGAAATATCTCGACACCCACGAGTACGCTCGCCTAGATGAGGACGAGGGTGTGGTCACCATCGGCATTTCAGCCTTCGCCATTGATCAGCTAGGGGACATCGTATTTTTAGAACTGCCCGAAGTGGGCGACACCGTGGAAAAGGGCGAAAACTTTGGCACCGTTGAATCCGTTAAGGCGGTGGAAGACCTTAAATCCCCAGTGACGGGGGATGTACTGGAGCGCAACGATGCCCTCCTCAATGCTCCAGAACAGATTGCCGATGATCCCTACGGAGATGCCTGGTTGATCAAGGTCAAGCCAGAA
>JAQCHG010000021.1 GCA_027619675.1 Cyanobacteriota bacterium | reverse complement strand
CCAATTGCGGGGGTTCAACCAGCGCCCAAAATGGATGTAGTTAAAGCCCCCGGAAGGTAGGGCAGCGGTGGGGCCAATGATGGGCACCCCTAGGCGGGTGTAGGCGCGGCCTGCCCCCACAATTGGCATGGCGGCCACGGCCACCGTCGGGGCCCGCCGCCCCAAGGCCTGCAAAATCAGGGGGGCGTTGAGGTCTTCCCCATGGCCATTGCTGAGAAAGAGTAGCCGTTTGGGTGCCATCGCTCTCCCCTTTAGAACCGCCCTCGGTGCAGGGACGTGACAGGAATGGTTGATGTCGGTAAATCCGCCGCGATCGCGGTCCCCGTTCCCCAGCATCGGTGCGACGGGCGGAGGGGAGCGCGCGAGTTCCCCTCGCCGAGTACGACCGGATGGGGCCGTATCCCCGTCAAATCAGGGAAATGGCCCAGCGGATGATGCCGGGGATGGCCTGTGAATACCATCGACAGCCATCCCCCGTAGCATAGACGGTCCTGGTAGCCTGATTCGCGATCGCCCCCGTAGGCGCAAGCCCCCCCATGGGCTAGGCTGAAAAACGGTATCCCCGGTATTCCCTATCCACCCCACCCCCATGCTTCCATCCCGGCTGCTTTGTATCTGTAACGGTCACGGGGAGGATGTCATCGCTAACCGTATTTTGGCCGCCCTACAGCAACAGGCCCCCACCCTTGACCTGGCCGCCATGCCCCTAGTGGGGGAAGGGCGCTGCTTTCAGGACCACGGCATTCCCCTGGTGTGCCCCACCAAGCAACTGCCCTCCGGCGGATTTATCTATATGGACGGGCGGCAGCTCGCCAAGGATTTACAAGGGGGCCTCGTGCAGCTCACCCTGGCCCAAATCCGCGCCATGGGTCGCTGGGCTAAGGCCGGGGGGGCCATCCTTGCCGTGGGGGATTTGGTGCCCCTGCTGTTTGCCTGGGTGGGGGGACTGCCCTACTGGTTTGTCGGCACCGCCAAGTCGGAATATTACCTGCGGGATGAGCAACAACGGCTGCCCACCCTACCTTGGTACGAGGGCCGATCCCGCTCGGTATACCTGCCTTGGGAACGGTGGCTGATGGGGCGGCCCCGCTGTCTGGGGGTGGTGGTGCGCGATCGCCTCACCGCTGAACACCTCCAACAAACAGGGCTCCAGCGGGTCCACACGGGCAACCCCATGATGGATGGCCTCGCCCCCAGCGATCGCGCCGCCGCCTTAGCCGCCCCCCACCCGGATGCCTGCACGGTGGTGTTGCTACCGGGCTCCCGCGCCCCAGAAGCCTTTGCCAACTGGCGCACCCTGGTGGCCCAACTGGCGGCGGTCCAGGCTGCCTTTGCCCCCCGCCCCCTCCAGTTTCTGGGGGCGATCGCCCCGTCCCTAGACCTGGGGGAACTGGCGGCCATCCTGCAAGGGGCGGGCTGGGTACCAGGGGAGCAGACCCCCTACCCCACCTACCGCCAGGGGCAAGCCACCCTGCTGTTGACCCAAGACGCCTACGGCGACTGCCTGCACCAAGCGGACTGCGCCATTGCCATGGCGGGCACCGCCACCGAACAGGTGGTGGGTTTAGGGAAACCCGCCTTTACCCTGGTAGGGCAGGGGCCACAGTTTAGCCCCCACTTTGCTGAAGCCCAAACCCGGCTGTTGGGTCCCTCGGTGATTTTGGTGGATCCCCCAGAAGCCTTGGGCACCACCATGGCGCAGGTGCTGCAAGATGCCCAACGGCTAGCCCACATCCAGGCCAATGGGGCGCGTCGCATGGGACCACCAGGAGCCGCCGATCGCATCGCCACCACCCTGCTCAAGCAGTGGTCAGCCGCCACCCCGTTGCCCTAATTCCCATCCCCATCCCCATGGCTGATACGAAAGATCAACAACATCCCCAGTACAAAGGCGATCGCGCCATCGTCAACCGCCTCCTCGGGGAAGCGGTCAGCGACCATGGCTTAGCGGAACTGGGCCGCCTGCTGATTCGCTACAAAAACTTCCCCGGTGCGCGGGACATTCAAGCCGATCTGCACAAGTTGCTGAACCACTGGGGCCTGACGGAAGCAGGCCTCTACGAACGCACACGGGCCATCCACGCCCAGGGGCAGGTTTATCGCGACCTGGGTCGTAACCGCGAAGACTGGAGCTAAACGCTGGCTTCATGACCACTAGAATCCTTATGGTTTCGATGCCCATTCCCCCCGATGACTACCTCATTCGGTTAGCCCAACCCCAAGACCAAGGGGCGATCGCCGCCTTTAACCAAGCCCTGGCGCTGGAAACGGAACACCGCACCCTGGATGCCGCCACCGTTGCTGCCGGGGTGGCCCAACTGTTGGCCCGCCCGGAACTGGGGTTTTACCTGGTGGCGGAGGTGGCGGGTCGCCCAGTGGCCTGCTTGCTCGTCACCAGTGAGTGGAGCGACTGGCGCAATGGCCTGTTCTGGTGGATTCAGAGCGTGTACATCCACCCCCACCACCGCCGCCAGGGCCTGTTTCGCCGCCTCTACAGTCATGTGGAAACCCTAGCCCGCCAACGGGGAGACGTGTGTGGCCTGCGGCTGTATGTGGAACAGGACAACACTCCCGCCCAGGCCACCTATCGCACGTTGGGCATGGCCCCCACCGCCTACCAGATATACGAAACCACCTTCACCGACTTTCCACCGCCCCCGGCCCAGTAACGGGTTGCGCCGCAACGCCCACTGACCAGGCTGCGATCGCGTCCGTACACGCGAATGACTTCCCCCTAGAGCAGGAGCATATCTCCAGGTTCCCATCGACCAAGCTGCGATCGCGTCCGTACACAGGGCGCGCGACGGGGTATGCCTGGACCTTCCAAATCTCCCAGCGCTGCCCCTTCCCCAGCGTCAACGTCCCCAACCCGAGTTCGGGATCGTCATCCGACCTGACGTTCCCCAGGTTCCATCCCGGGACAGAGGTGATTCCCTAGCCCAGCCCGCACTGTGGGGATGGGGATGGAGTGCCCGATGACCAGGGACTATCGACACAGGGCTGATGGCAAACGCGCCCGGTGCCTTGGGATTCCGCTGGAGGTCGGGTTCATGGGTGTGGCCATGTCAGTCCCGCGATCGCTCCCCTGCACCCCATCCACAGCGACGGAGGTTATCAACCCATTGACCGACCCCGCCCCCAGGGATGAAGAGGAGAGTATTGCAAGTCGTACTCATAACGAGTATGATTTAGGAGTTGGTGAACAGGACCACGATCTCGAATGCTTCCGAATCGACATCCGGGTTGCGTTTTCCTGGGCTCCAGCCGTGAGGCATGATGGCTGGCATGGCCGACAGCTTCAGTTCACAGATTCTTTCCACCGATTTCTTTAGGAGGGCGACCTATGGTTGCAACAGCGGCGAGAGCAACAGCCCGTTTCTACCCCACCCGCATTGATCTGCCCCAGACCGTGCGTGCCCAAGTGGTAGACCTGCTCAACCAAACCCTAGCGGCCAGTGTGGACCTCAAAACCCAGACCAAGCAGGCCCACTGGAACGTCAAGGGTAAAGACTTTTTCCAACTCCACGAGTTGTTCGATGAGATGGCCTCGGAAATCGAGGAGTACGTAGACATGGTGGCGGAACGGGTCACCGCCTTAGGGGCCACTGCCCTGGGCACCGCCCGCATGGCCAGTGCCGCCTCTATTTTGCCGGAGTACCCCGTGGATGCGGTGGATGGTGAGGATCACGTCACCGCCCTAGCGGAGCGCTACGCCGCCTATGGCAAGCACATTCGCGCCGCGATCGACACCACCGATGAACTGGGGGATGCGGATACGGCGGATCTCTACACGGAAATCTCCCGCACCATCGATAAGCGGCTCTGGTTCCTAGAAGCCCACCTGATCCAAAAGGCTGACCTCATCTAAGCGCGGGCACGAACCGATCCTGTGTCTTCGCAGAAGACCGTCCGGGCGCAGATACCTGCGCCCTTTTTCTATGGCGCATCGCCCGTCCTGCTTACCCTTGCCTGCTGGGTGCCACTTACACACATCTCCCCATGGCTACAACAGAATGAGCCCCCATCAGACCTGTATAGCCAGCATTGTGGTCCTTAGCTGTCAGGAATAAAACCTCACCGCCTGGGCCAGCTCTCTTTGCCTTTTCGGAAGTCCCTCGCCCTTCGGGAGAGGGATTTAGGGTGAGGGCCAGCGGTGCGCAAATTTACGCCGCGCGGTACTAGGGCTCTTGATCAAAGCGGAGATAGTAGCGGGGGTTGACCGCTTTACCCCGGCGGTAAATGGTGTAGTGCAGGTGGGGACCGGAAGATCGCCCCGTATTGCCTAGTTCGCCGATTAAATCGCCTCGGGTGACCTCATCGCCCACCTCTACGGACATGGCTGACAAGTGGGCATAGAGGGTTTCGTAGCCGTAGCCGTGGTCAATCACCACATGCTTGCCATAGCCCCCGGATTGTTGGGCCTTGACCACGACCCCCTTGGCGGTGGCGTAGATCGGGGTGCCAATGGGACCCCGGAAATCAATCCCGTTGTGGAGTTCATAACCCCTGCCCCCAAAGGGATTAGGACGCAGCCCAAATTCTGAGGACACATCCACATCTCCCCGTAGGGGCTTGGCGCTGGGGAACGCCGCTTCCCGCGCTGCTTCCTCCGCCAGGGTTTCTTCAAGGGCGGGGCGGATTTGGGCATCTAGCCGCTGATCTAAGCTCGGCAAACGGCTTTGGGCGAGGCGCAATAGTTCCTCGGCATCGACGGTCTCCGGCACCCCTCCTTGGGAATCGACGGGATCCGCCTGAACGGGGCCTTCAACTTCGGGTAGGCCAGCCCGTTCCTGGAGATCTTCGATCTCAGCATCAAGGGAATCTAGCTCCAACAGCACCTCATTGGCCTGTTGGGTCAGAGACTCGTTGCGTTGGCTCAGTTGGATGTTGTGGTAAAGCAAGGAGGCGACCCAGGCTACGGGAAGACCCGCCAGCACACAGGCACCTACCAACACTGGCATTGGCCGAAACCTCAGCGCTATGGGCGATTGCCCGGTGCGCGTGATCAGAATCGTGTAATGCTCAGGCAGTTGAATACGCATAAAAAAGGCAATGGGAAGGTTAAGTTCTTTCCGGGTTTTTCTTAAGATTTTTGTCGGGATCAAACCTTGAGGATTATACGGGGTTCCCCCCTGAAGGGCAATTTTCCTTTCCCCAAGGGAGCTGGTTCCCCGAATCTGATCCCCACTGGGGACTCGCTACACTGTAAAGAGATGTAACCAAATTGACCATGCGCGTCACCTGGCTTGATAACAACTCTTGGCTGTGGGAGATGGCCCACCATCGGATTCTGGTGGATCCGTGGCTGGTGGGACCGTTGGTGTTTGGCAATGCTCCTTGGTTGTTTCGAGGGGAGCGATCGCGCCCTTACCCTCCGCCCGATCGCATCGACCTGATTCTGCTGTCCCAGGGTTTAGAGGACCACGCCCACGTTGCGACCTTGCGGGGGCTCGACAAGGCCATTCCGGTGGTGGCCTCCCCCAATGGGGCACGGGTGGCGACGGACCTAGGGTTTCAGCAGGTGACGGCCTTGGCCCATCACCACACCCATACCCACGGGGAGATCATCGTGACGGCCCTGCCGGGGGCTCCCATTGGCCCCACGCTGAAGGAAAACGGCTACGTGGTGATGACGAGCGATCGCGCCACCCGCCTGTTTTATGAGCCCCATGGCTACCACCCCATCAGCCTGCGGGACCATGGCCCGGTGGATGTGGTGATCACCCCCATGGTGGACCTGACCTTACCGTTGGTGGGGCCGATTATTCGGGGACGGGCCAGCGCCCAGGAACTGGCGGATTGGCTCCAGCCCCAAGTGATGTTGCCGACCGCCAATGCCGGGGAAACGGCATACCGGGGGCTGCTAGCCTCCCTGCTCAAAGCCCAAGGCAGCGTGGCGGAGGTGCGCCAGCAACTCGCCGCCCAAGGGCACAGCACCACCGTGCTGGAACCTGCCGTTGGGGTGGCGATGGATCTGCCCTTGGCAACGAAGCCGACACCGTCAGTAAGCTGAGCTTTCCGTGCGATCGGGCTCAGGGTTGGGCGGGCGGTTCCGTCTGCATAGGCCGTCTGACATATTCCGTTTGAATCGGATCTGCCGCTTGCCCGCCCTACTGCGCGTCAGGGGTGGGCTCTGCTTCAGGGTCCGGCTCGGTTTGCAGTTGCTGCGATCGCTGGAGGGCCTGCTCACTGTTTTGTCGATACACCGTTACCCGGTCCTGGGCGGTGGGGTAGCGGGGATCACTGGGGTCTACGTCTGCCATCAAATCCGCCGCCCGCTGCCAGCGGGCCGCCAAATCAAGCCAAGCCGCTGCACTATCGGCCCCCTGGCCATCAACAACCGCCTGCTCCGCTAGCCGCACCGCCTGCACAAAGGGGTCTTGCTGGGGGGTAGGGGCCGGGGCTGTCGCTTCCGGTGGGGGGCTGTTCCCTGGGGTTTGGCCAAAGGACAGGGTAATGCCCAAGCGGTTTTTCACCGCCCAGCCCACCACCAGCAAAAACAGGCATAGGCTGGCTCCCCCCACCAGCCCCCGCCAAAAGTAATGGGGCTGGTTATCCCTGCGCCGTAGGGTTTCCCCCTTGGGGACGGTGTAGCGGGGTTTGGGCTGGCGTAGGTCCTGCCACAGTTGCACCAACGGGTTGGGCTGCTTGAGGGTAATCACCTGGGACCACAGCAGTTGATTTTCGGGATCGCGGGTGATTTCCTCGTACCACAGCAGTTGCTGCTCTCGAACAATGCGGCTGTTGATGTTCACCCGGCGAATTTTACGGGGTGAAAGGTCCTCCAGCATCCCCTGCACCCGTGCCACCACTTCCGTTTGGGGCAGTTGATCGAGGGTTTGGGCCTCACACAGCAGTTGCAACATGCCATCGGCAATCACCGCGCGGGTGCGAATGCCGTCATCGGCCAACTGATCATTCAATACCTGAATAATGGCCGCAACGCTGCCTTGGCGAGCTTGACCGCGAATGTCGTTAACTTCACTGCTGGTTTTAGTCATGGTTAGCTAGCGACAAGTCTTGAGCCAGTTTGGCGATCGCAGATCCCAAACTGGGTTCGTAAATATCGTGGGAGGTATCCTGCACCCTGTTCAACTTAGACGGGATCGGGTTCCTTGCAGTGAAAGTGGGGCTTAACCCTATGGAAACCAGCAGGGAACAGGTTCCGCGCCTAAGGTTGTTCTCACCCCAGGAGGACTGCGGTTTAAGCCTTGAATCCTAGCGTCCTCAGGGAGAAAAGATTAAGTAAATCTGTGCCGATATTAGAACAGTTTGGGAATTCGGCGTTCAGGGAAAGCAGATTTCCCCCATGGCTGCCCTCTAAATTTGACTAGGCAGCGGCCCCAGCGATCGCCCCCAGTGCCTAGGCGGCAAGTGAGACCAACCCCAGGGGCGGCAACGCTGGCGGTCTACGCTTTATTTTCGGGTTAGGGTGCCATGACCACAACGCCATATCAGGTGCGCGTCACCGACATGCCCTCCAGCGAACGCCCTCGGGAGCGATTGCTGGCCTACGGGGCCAAAAGCCTCGCTACAGCAGAATTGTTAGCCATTCTGCTGGGCACTGGGCAGGGTCCCGGCAAACTCTCCGCCGTGGGCTTAGGGCAGTTCATTTTGCAAACCCTCAGCCGCGACCAGCGGGACCCCATGGGGGTGCTACGGGAGGTCTCCGCCCAGGAGTTGATGGACATCCCGGGCGTGGGTCCCGCCAAAGCCACCACAATTTTGGCGGCGCTGGAACTGGGCAAGCGGGTGTTGCAGTCCCGCCCGCCGGATAAGACCGTGGTGGATGATCCCAGCGTGGCCGCTGCCGCCCTCAGCCATGAGCTGATGTGGCAGAGCCAAGAGCGCTTTGCGGTGCTGTTTTTGGATGTCAAGCACCGCATCCTGGGCAGCAAGGTGATCACCATCGGCACCGCCACCGAGACCTTGGCCCACCCCCGCGATATTTTTCGGGAGGTGCTGCGCCATGGGGCCACCCGCATCATCATTGCCCACAACCACCCCAGCGGGTCCCTAGAGCCCAGTACTGAGGACATCAGCCTCACCCGTCAACTGCTGGAGGCGGCCCAGGTGTTGGGCATTCCCCTGCTAGACCATCTCATCCTCGGCAATGGTGACTACGCCAGCCTGCGCCAAACCACCCACCTTTGGCAGGACATTGATTAGCGCTGAAATTCCAGGCTAAAACCGCTTTTCTAAGGAACCTGAGTTCAGGTTCAGTGGCATTCCCGTGCCTGTAGGGGCGCAGGGGTCTGCGTCCTGAAAAGGTATCGGGCACACGACTTGGAAGGTTACGGAGAATCGAGCCCATTGACTGCTGGCTGAGCGGAGTCGAAGCCAGCTACACCACCGGGGTCCTGCCGTTCCCTTCGACTCCGCTCAGGGAACTGGATGTCTGCATGGAAACAACGACTTAGCAGGCTTTTCAGCTCGTTTCAAGGCATAACCTTCCAAGTCGTGTCGGGCAACAGGATATCTGAGCCCATGTCGGGCGGGAATACCACTCATTGCAGGGTGTAGCCCCCTGCGCTCCATGGGGGCTGGTTTCAGGTGAAACGCTGTTTCTGGCGTGCCTACCTGCGTTTCTCGGGAGTAGGGCGGGGGATGGGGGCTGAAACCCCGTCAGGAACCTGGGCATCAGGAACCGTGGGGGAGGAGATCCGGCAGGGCGATCGCCCGATATCCCCGGCGATCTAGCCCTTCCAGAAAGAGTTCGAGGCTGATCAGGGTGCGGTTGAGGCGACCGGGTCCCCGCTGCTCACCGTCGTGGAACACCACGATCGCCCCCGGAAAAATCCCTGATAGCAAATAGTGGGCGTAGAGCCGGGGCCAGGGTAGGTGGGTATCCCAGGGCAGCAGACTGGCCATGACAAAGCGCTCCCTGTAGCCATGGTGCCGCAGTATCGGCAGCATCACCTCGCGGTTGTACAGTCCCCCTGCCGCCCGAAAGTACTGGGGATCCAACCCCTGGGACCGCAGCACCCCATCCGCTAGGGCAAACTGCTCAGCAAATATCTCTGGGGGGAGCCGACGGCTAGGTTCATCCACGGGCATGTGGTGGCCGACGCGGTGCCCCGCCGCCTGAATCCGGGCCAGGGTGGCCGCTGCGCCGGGGGCCTGGAAGGAATCGGTGTGGAGAAAAAAGGTGGCCTGGGCTTGGTGACGGGCCAGCAGGGTCAAAATTTCATCGGTGCGGCGGGATAGACCATCGTCAATGGTCAAGACGATCACGGGCTGGTCAGGCCCCGCCTGAACCCCTGGGGCGATCGCAAACAGCCCCGCCGGGTAAGCGGCCATCACCCACGGCAGCAGGGCGCGTTGTAGGGGACCCAAGCCCAGCAAGAGGGCGAGAACGAGGGCGATCGCCGCCCCTGCCAAACGCCTGCGCCATCGTCTGCTCCCAAAAAAGTGCATTGTTCCTCTGCCGGATGAAGCGTGCCGTGAACTTGAGACCGTAGCCAACACGGGCAAAGCCCCTGCCAACAACATCAACCCTGCGGGCAGGTTGCTCAAGAACCGGGCGGGGGCTGCTCAGAGAGGTCCAGTTTCCGCCAACCTGGTACCCATAAGTTCCTGGCCTGTCGTTGCTCGGTCTGTGGCCCCCTCAATATCCCAGTGCTGGGACTTCCCGGCTGGAGTGCCCCCAGCATGGGGGGCGGAGGGGGGCAAATGCAGGATCTTGGCATCCCATTCGAGATGGGTATGTGCAGAAGCACCCAGATGCTGAGGCGGCGGCGACCCTTAACGCTCCCTTAATCTCCCTTAGATGGATCCTTGTCGGGGAATGTCTTTGGGGCAATGGAAATGCTTAAGTCGGCATTAAAATCCCTCATCACAGGACAAATGAAGTAGTACGCATAAACTCTATAGAGCCAGCCCAATGGAGGGTGGTGGGTGTCGCCAGAACGGGTTTACTAGACATGGCTGAACCAGGGCAAAAGGGGGCAATCCCTTACCCCACAAGGCATTGCCGCGATCGCCCAGAAAGTTGGCCAAAATTCCCGAGGGAGTTTACGAAAATTTATATTTACCCTGGGGTTTTCCCCCTGCTTCCACAGGTTGTCCACAGGTAAACAGAGGTTTTCCACAGGTTATGGCCCCGACCCTTGGTTTTCCGTTGCCCTGTGGATATTCCTGATCAGGGCTTTTCCCCAGCGATCCCCGACCGCTTTGTAACGATGTGTAAACAACGGCTGGCTGAAACCCTCATTCCTTCGTGAGCCCCGCTGGTGAAATGCAGGCTTCGCAATATTTCGCAACATTGACAGTCCTTGGGGGGGCTGGGCAGAATGATGCGACCGGAAGACGCAGCGCCTGTGGCGGCGGTCTGAGTTGGATCCTCCAAACCCTTGTGGGGAGACAACTTCAACCCATGCCATGGAGGTGCAAGTTTTCGGTGTCTTGATGTCTGCCTGTGGTGTTTTATGGAGGCTTGGATGAGCAGTCCCACGATCAGTCTGCTGGTGGAAATCCCAGAAGAACTGCACGAATCCTTGCAGGGCTACCTCGAATCCCATCCGGCCTGGAGTCAGCAGCGCGTGTTTTGCGCCGCTTTATCCCTGTTCCTGATGCAAAATGGCGGGGGCGATCGCCGGGTCAACCGCATCTACCTGGATACGCT
>JAQCHG010000020.1 GCA_027619675.1 Cyanobacteriota bacterium | reverse complement strand
CCCGTCACCCGCCAGGGATACAGCAAGGGGGCCGCCCCCGCCTGCTCACTCGCCGCCGTGGCGGAGTGGTGGGGTAGACAGGCGGTAGCCGTCAGGGTGGTGGGCAGGGCCAGCCACCGTTCCCAGGCCCGTTCGTGGCCTTTGGGGTTGCGGGTTTTGCCCCCTTTACCCTTGCCCACCAGGGCCAGTTTGGGGATGCCGCCAACCTTTTGCAGGCCCTCTACCAAATCGGCGATCGCCATGGCAAAGGGGTGGTCATAAACCGCAAAATCCAGCCCCAGGGCATCGGGATTGAGGCGCTGCCAAATTTCTCCCCACAGAAAAAAACGTTGCTCTTCCGCTAACCAGCTACCGTGTAGGATCGCCATGCAGTACTATTCGCTCGACATTGCTTTAGAGGGACGATTGCCCCAGGAGGGCTATGGAACTGCCCATTCGCTATCAACTCAACTCTGGTCTGGATGTGGCGCTGGACCTCATGGCACCGACGGAGACAGAAACGGTGCGATCGCTCTTTAACGCGATCGTGGCAGAAGGGACCAGCTATCCCCAACAGGACCCGCTCTCTCCCCCAGGCTTTGCCGACTATTGGCTAAAGGGCAAGGCATACGTGGTGCGATCGTGGGGGGCAACCAAAGCTTTAGCGGCAGACAACGGCGGCAACCATTACGACGGAAGATTCAGCCAGTGTGCTCGGTGCATTCTACATCAAGCCGAATTTCCCTGGGCACTGTGGCCACATTTGCAACGCTGGCTTCATTGTAGCCCCCGCCGCTCGGGGCAAAGGGTTGGGGCGACTGATGGGGGAAGCCATGGTTTCCCTAGCGCGGGATCTGGGCTACCGCGCCGTCATGTACAACCTGGTGTTTGCCACCAACATCCCCTCCCTCAAAATTTGGCAGGCCCTCAACTTTCAAGAAATTGGCCGCATTCCCCAAGCGGCCCACCTTCCCGACGGCACCTATGTGGACGCCATCATGCTCTATAAATCCCTGGTGTAACCGGGAGCATCCCACTTTCGAGAAAACACCTTCAGAGGGATCGTTCAGACTTGAACAAACGACAAAACGATGAATGCCTTAGCAGGCTGAATGTTGAACTACTCGCTTAGGCTGAGCTGTGACCAAGCCTAACCATGCCTTGCACGTGGCTATTTAATCGAAAGTGGGATGCTCCCGGCAGTGAAGGTGGATCGGATGCAAAACTCCAGTGCTGAATCTGGATGGGGTTTAAACCACGGGGCAATGTGCGACACTGGACAAAATATTCATAGAAAAACCAGTATTGCCATGGATTTTAGGCGTCATACTCCAAATGACTCACAGGCGATCGTGTCACTTTTCAAATCTGTATTTACCAAGTCTGAAGGGGAAGCTGAAGGTGCTCTAGTTAGCCAATTGGCAAGGGATCTGCTGGAGCAAACCGATGACCATGACATGGACTGCTTCATCGCTGTAGATGATCATCAGATACTGGGTTCAATCTTTTTTAGTCGCCTCGTGTTTGAGCACCTGATAGAAGCATTCATCCTCGCGCCTGTGGCGGTCCATAGCGACCATCAAGGCCAAGGTATCGGGCAAGCTCTGATTAATTACGGCCTCGCTGAACTCAAAAATAGAGGCGTGAAGGTTGTGCTGACCTATGGCGATCCAGGGTTTTACCATCGGGTGGGTTTCCACAGCATTTCCCACGAAACCATCAGAGCCCCCTTCCCCCTATCCCAACCCGATGGTTGGCTAGGTCAATCTCTATCGGATGATTCTATTCAGCCATTGTCTGGTCAATGTGCATGTGTTGAGGCCTTAAGGAATCCCACATACTGGTGATTTGCTCACCCCAATCAATGCCTGGAGTAGCTGAATATGGGGCTGGCTGGGATCAGGTTTGCAGCTAGGATTCCGACAGCCATTGACGACAGCCCCGGCCCCCTCGTCCTTCTGATCCCCCACCCCCGGCAGCGGTTCGTAACTTGACGCCGTCGGGCACTTGGCCCCTGGTTTGGTCCCTAGCGAGTGGTCCCGTATAGTTGAGAAAGGCAGGATCGTGCCCACCGTCGAGCCCGTTGAGAGAACGTTGAGCCATGCGTAATTTCTTCCAAAGTCGAGCCCTAGGCTGGTTGGGGGTCATCGGGGTCCTTCTGTTGGGGCTCTGGTTTCCCGGCACCGCCGAGGCCACGGGGGTGTACCAAATGCCCCTGGTGTCCCCCGGCGCAGATACCTGGATCATTGATGATGCCAACGTTCTCAGCCGTCTCAATGAAGGCAAGCTGGGCAATGAATTTAAGCAACTGGCCGCCGACACGGGCACAGAGGTGCGCCTCGTCACCATCCATCGCCTCGACTATGGGGAAACGCCTGAATCCTTTGCATCGGCGCTGTTTGAGCAATGGTTTCCCACCCCAGAAGCCCAGGCCAACCAGGTGCTAGTGGTGTTGGATGATGTCACCAACGGGGTCGCCATCGTCCGGGGCGAAGCGGCGGCGGCCACCCTGACTGAGGACATCGCCACCAGCGTAGCGGAAGACACCATGGGCATCCCTCTACGCACCGCCAGCAAATACAACCAGGCCTTTTTGGACGGCAGCGATCGCCTAGTGGCTGTCCTCTCCGGTGAACCGGATCCCGGCCCCCCCGCCGAAACCACCTCCTACGAAATTGAGGGCACCTTCGCCACCGCTGAAGAAACGGAAGAAAATCGCGGCAATGCCACGGTCATCGTGGTGGGCTTTTTGATTGCGGCCACCGTGATTCCCATGGCCACCTATTACATCTATCAAGCGACGGGGGGCTAAGGGCCACAGCCTCCCCCCGGCCCTCTAACGGAGACCCCCATGGCAGACTCGGTGAACTATGAAAAACTGGCGGGGGTGCTGAATCGCGCCAGTGCCGATGGCAAGGCGAGTTTTTGCCGCATGTTGTGGGGCAATCAATCTGCCGATGTGCAGGCTCAGCTTTTAACCCTGCTGAGTGCAGAGGCCCAAGCCATTGTGGAATCGGGGGAAGCCCTCCCTTAGGTGTGCAGCTCAGGGTTGAAACGGTCCTTTGGGGCCGGGATGGCCAGGGAGCCCATGGCTTTAAAAAGCCCAAAGTTTTCGCTAAGCTCCTGATGCGATCGCCCCAGCCCCGTAAAGGGACTGTAGGAACCATCCCTGCGTAACCCTCCCATGCTGAATGGCCCCGCCGCCCGCCTTGATGCCACGGTCCTCTCCCTAGGGGCACCCATTACCGCGATCAGTGAACCGATGCGGGCCAGCTTTGGCACCCTATCCCCCACCTTTCAACCCAAAGACTTAAGTACGGGACGACTCCAGGCCATCCTCGACAGCCTGGAGGATGCGGTGCTGTTGGTAGATGCCCTAGAGCAACCCCTCTACGTCAATGAGGCGGTGTTTGAACTGTTGGGCCTCAACCCCGCCTGCGAAACCTTGGAAGTGTGGGCCGCCACCGTGGGGATTGCCACCACCCAACCGGGCACCTTGGGCGCTATGCAGCAGCCCTACCCCTGGGAAGACTTCCCCCTTGCCCAGGTGTTGCGGGGGGAGACGGGGAATGTGATTGAACTGCACCTGCGCCATCCCCGCGTGCCCACGGTGCAGTGGTTACGGGTACGGGCCACCCCCCTCAAAGGTCAGGACGGCCACATTGCTGGGGCGGTGGTGGTACTGCGGGACATCACCGCCCGCAAGCGCTACGAAGCCGATCTCCAGAATTCTCGCAATTCCTTTAAAGCCCAGGCGGATCAGCTCACCGCCGCCCTAGCGGATTTACAGGCGGCCCAAAGTCGCCTTGTGCAGTCAGAAAAAATGTCTAGCCTCGGGCAGTTGGTGGCGGGGGTGGCCCACGAGATCAACAACCCCGTGAACTTTATCCACGGCAACCTAGTCCATGTGGATGCCTATGTGCAAGATTTGCTGGGCTTGATGGACGCCTACCAACAGCACCTAACGGCCACGCCCCCCGCCCTAGAAGCCTACCTAGACGCGGTGGATCTGCCCTTCATGCGGGAAGATCTGCCGAAATTGGTGGCCTCCATGCGCATCGGCACGGAGCGGATTCGCGAAATTGTGGTGTCCCTGCGTAACTTCTCGCGGCTGGATGAGGCGGCCATGAAAACCGTGGATCTCCACGAAGGGCTGGACAGCACCCTGACGATTTTGGCCAATCGGCTGCGGGGCAGCGATCGCGAAGCCTCGGTTCAGGTGGACAAGACATACGGTGCCTTGCCTCGGGTGGAATGCTACCCCGGTCAATTGAACCAGGTGTTTATGAACCTGTTTGCCAATGCCCTGGATGCCCTGGGGGAACAGCGGCGATCGCTGATTAGCCACCCCTCCGCCGATAGTCTGATGGCACCCCCCACCATCACCATCTACACCGAGATGGTCAGCCAAGACTGGGTGCGGATTGAAATTGCCAACAACGGTCCCGCCATCCCCGAATCGGTGCAGCGGCGCATCTTTGATCCCTTCTTCACCACCAAGCCCGTGGGGCAGGGCAAGGGCATGGGCCTCGCCATCAGCTACCAGACGGTGGTCGAGCAACACGGCGGTTCGCTGAAATGCATTTCCTACCCCGGTGAAGGAGTAGCCTTTCGCATTGACATTCCGGTGAAGCAGGTGGCCTTTGCCTCCGCAGCCGCCTAGGGGCTGATATGAAGTCCTGCCAATCGCCCCCAATAACAATGCCGACCTTGCAGGGGTTTCAGGAATTCTATTGACGGGTAAGCAACCGGACTTGATATGACATCACGTCGCCCCCGTGAAGACCGGGGACTCAAGCCGCTGGTGGATACCCCTCAATGTCAGCCGACAGGGGACTCGACGTTATCCATCACCAAGGGCAGTTCAATTTTAAATTCCGTGCCTTCACCGGGCTCCGAACAGCAGAGCAACTGACCTTGGTGGTTGCCAGTGATGATTTGATAACTGATGGAAAGGCCCATCCCTGTGCCAATGCCGACGGGCTTGGTGGTGAAGAAGGGATCAAAAATGCGGCGTAGGGTTTCGGGACCCATGCCCATGCCATTGTCGCGAATGATAATGACCACATCATCCCGTTGGGGCGATCGCTGTGTAGTGATGGTGATGCAGCCTTGATAGTTGGCCTCAGTTGCCGCCTGCCGTTCTTCAATGGCATCAATGGCATTTGCCAGGAGATTCATAAACACCTGGTTGAGTAAGCCCCCATGGCATTCCACCAGGGGAATATCCCCATAGTGCTTAACCACCTGGATCTCTGGATTACCCGCTCGACCATTGAGACGATTTTGCAGAATCACTAAGGTACTGTCGATATTTTCATGGATGTTGGCCGCCTGCCGCTCCGCCTTGTCGAGGCGAGAAAAGGTGCGCAGGGAGGTGACAATATCGCGAATTCTAATCGCCCCATATTCCATAGACTTCAACAGCTTGGGGAAGTCCTGCAATACATAGTTGACATCCGATTTTCGACTAAATTGAGCGATGGCGCTCGGGGGAGTCGGATAGGCTTCTTGGTAAAGATCAATTAGGGTTCTGAGATCTTCGGTGTAGTTGAGGGCTACGGTAAGGTTGCCATAGATGAAGCTCACTGGGTTGTTAATTTCATGGGCAATGCCCGCCACCAGTTGACCCAAGCTAGACATTTTCTCCGCCTGGATTAACTGCATTTGGGTATTTTTAAGCTCCTGGTAGGACTGTTTTAGCTCCTCCGTTTTATCCCGCAGGGCGGCTTCCGCCTGTTTACGGGCTGTGATATCCCGCACCATGACTAACACCTCTTCTGCATTGATCGCCATGATGCGAGCTTCTTCCGTGATGGTGCGGCCATCAATTTCAATTTGGTAGTCGTAAACCTGGACTTTTTGCTGGTCAAGGGCCTGTTGAAGATAGGCCATCCGCTCCTGGGCTTGATCCCTGGCCATGACATCGTAAATGTTAATCCCTGGGCGAATGAGATCGGCATTGTATAAGGTCACCCCGGACCCGCAGCCCACATCCAGGTAGGTGCCATCCCGATGCATGCGAATCAACAGGTCAGGGATCACCTCTACCAAGGTGCGGTAGCGGGCTTCTCGCTCCTCTAGGGCGGCGGTGCGTTCTACCACCTTGGCTTCTAGCACCTGATTGAGCTGTTCGAGGGAGGCGATCGCCCGTTGTCGTTCCAGCTCTGCCGCTGCTCGGGCGGCAAACACGTTCAGAATCTGCTGGGCCTGCTGGGGGTTATGGATCGGCCCCTTGTCGAGAATGCAGAGGTGGCCAATGGCCTCCCCATCACTCCCCGGCAACGCCACCCCCAGGTAGCTTTCAGCCTCCATCATCACCAAATCTCTGTCCTGGGGAAACCATTGCTGAACGGCGGCTGGACAGTACAGGCTGCCCTCCGCCATGGCCCGTTCACAGGGGGTGTCTTTGATGTCGTAAACGTAGGTGGGTTTCAGGCCGTCATTGAGCCAAAAGCCGAGGGTGCGGAGTTGCGTGCCCACCCGCTCGGTGACGAGGGCATAGGAGACCCCCAAGGCATCCACAATGTGGCTGACGAGGGCGGGGAAGAAGTCTTGTCCGGTGGTGGCAGCGGTGCCTAGGATCAGGTTTTGAAGGGCATTTTCGGTCTGTTTGCGATCGCTAATGTCCCGCACCAGCAACAGCGCTTCATCTTCACCGTAGGGAACAACCCGCACCTCCTCGATTTGGAGCTTGCCTTGAATAGACAAATCCTGCTCGTAGAACTGGATGGTTTGGGTGTCTAGGGCACGGGCAATCGCCGCTAGGCGCTTTTGGGCCACCGCTGCTGGCAGAGTATCGGCCACATGGGTACCCACCAGCTCCTCTAAGGTGCCCACCACAGGGAAATTGGGGGTCGTGATGAATTCCAGATAAATGCCTGCCCGGTTCATCCGCAGGATCAAATCCGGCAGGGCACTGATTAACGCCCGTTGGTGGGCTTCGCTTTGGGCCAGGGCCAGTTCCGATTGCTTCCGGTCCGTGATGTCCCGAATGATGATTAAAACCTCTTGGTCATTCAGCGGGGCAATACGCACCTCTTCCCACTGTTGCTGGCCATCCACATCAAGGATCTGTTCATAAACTTGAATTTGCCCGGTGTCCAGCGCTTGGCGGGTATAGGACAATCGCTGTTCCGCTAATTCTAGGGACAACACCCGATAGACATCGGGCTCCTGACCCTCAGCGGGGGTGGGGTAGGTCACCTGCACCTCGCTGCCCCCCACCATGCGGTTGTAGTAGCCCTGGCGATTCATTTGAATCAACAGATCCGGCAGGGTTTCAATCAGAATGCGGTTGGTCTGTTCGCTGCGCTTGAGATGGGCTTCTAACTGCTTGCGATCGCTGATGTCCCGCACAATAAACAGCGCTTCATCATCGCCGCTGCGAATGACCCGTACCTCTTCATCTTGTCGGCGATCGCCCACCTGCACCTGCTGCTCGTAGATTTGCAGATCGCCCGTCTCTAGAGCCGCCTGGAGGGCCTGGAGTTGTCGGGCGGCCTGTTCTGGGGGCAGCACATCGCTAATGGCCTTGCCCACCAAATCCGCCTCTTGGGGCACAATGGCCAGATTGGTGTTGGCGGTGACAAAGCCCCGATAGCGGCCATCGGCCCCGACCCGAAACAGTAAGTCGGGCAGGGCCGCGAGGATGGCTCGACTTTGGGCATCGCTTTGGGCTAGGGCCAGTTCCGCCCGCCCATGTTCGATTTCTAGGCGCTTGCGATCGCTGATGTCCCGCACCAGCACCAGCACTTCATCTTCACCGTAGGGCACCACCCGCACCTCTTCCGTTTGGAGCCCCCCCTCCATCTCAAGGGCTTGTTCATAGATCTGGATCCTGCGGGTGTGCAGTGCCTGCTCAATGGCGGCGAGGCGAGGCTGGGCCACAGCCGGGGGCAGTTTGTCCGCAACGTGGGTGCCCACCCAATCGGAGAGGTTGCCCACAATGCTGAAGGAAGGGGAGGCCAGAAACTCTTGGAAAATTCCGGTCCGGTTGATCCGCATGATCAAGTCGGGAATGGCGCTGAGCATGGCCCGCTGATGGGCTTCACTGCGCTGGAGGGCGGCTTCAGACTGTTTGCGATCGCTGATGTCGGTGAGGGTGGCCACCACCCCCAGCAGTTGGCCATCGGCGGCCTGCTCCACCACGGATTGGCCATAGACCCAGATCACCGTGCCATCGTCCCGCCCCAGGCGATATTCCAGATTCAGCGATCGCTGATGGTGAATCGCCCGTTGCCATTCAATGGCAATCCACGCCCGATCCTCAGGGTGGATGGCCTGTTGCCACCCCTGCCCCAGGCCCGCCTCGGGGGATAACCCGGTGAGTTGGCACCAGTGATCGTTGACATAGGTGCAGTAGCCCTTGGCATCGAGCCGAAAGATGCCCACGGGGACCGCTGCCGCCAGGGACGCATAGCGCTGTTCACTTTCCCGCAGGCAGGCTTCCACCACTTGGCTCGTGTGTCGAGCCGTCTCTAACTGCTGTTGGCTGAGCACCCACTGCAAGCTGCGATCGCTAACGAGACCGAGAAAGCGATCGTCCGCCTCCACAATCGGCAAATACGCAACCTGGTGTTGCTGCAAGACCCCCAGGGCAGTGGCCACATCGGTGAAGGCGGCCACTGGCAGGGTGACAGGCGGGGTCATCACCGCTGCCACGGGGGTCTGATCGAGGGCCACCCCCTGCCCCACCAGATCCATCACATGCCGCTGGCTCAATAGGCCCACCACCCGCTGTTCAGCCACCACCACCCAACAATCTGCCGCCAAAGCCGACACCGGACTCGGGGTGGCCTCACGGGCACGGGTCCAGTGGGAGATTGTCGCCATCACCGTTGCCTGGGGGGACACGATGGGGGGATTGGCGATGAACGCTGCCTTCGGATCAATGGGGATCAGGGCCATAACAAGGGAACGAATGGGAACACGGGGGATTGAGAAGATACCCCTGGGGCAGCCGCTTTCAACATCTCAGGACTGACGCGGTTACAGCGATGAATCAGGACCTGAAGCCCCTGGCCTCAACATGCCGTTGAGGATTCGGGCGCAGTCTCCGTAAGTCCTTAATCTCTTAAGTTTCAGCTAAGTTTCAGCCCTAAAGATGCCCGACTCGTTGGGCCAACTGCCCAAATCCTCAACGGGATCCGGGTTAGTACGGACGCGATCACACCGATGAGCCAGGGGGTGAGCCCCTGATCCCAAGGGAAGGTCGGCTTCGGGCACCCATTGCGGCAGTTCATCGATTCGAGGCTGTCTACAAATTAACGCTGGCGGGGGGCAATGTAGGGGGACGGTTGGGGGGGCAAGCGATCGCTGGCCACTAGGGCTTGGTACACCGCCGCACACACCTCGGCACGGGTGGCGATTTGGTTGGGCCGCAGCAGGCCCACCGTGGGGAAGTTGACCACCAACCCCTCAGCGGTGGCGATCGCCATCGCCTTCAAGGCATAGCGGGGAATCTGGGCATAGTCGGTGAACTGCCCCAGCCGATTTAAATCCACCGTGTCTGCACTGCCCAACCCCAGCCCATCCACCAGGGACACCCACACCTGCACCCGCAGGAGGGGATGCTGGGGGCCAAAGGTTTGGTCTGGGAAGCCGGTGACAAACCCGCCCCGGTAGGCGGTCTGCACCGCCGCCGCCGCCCAAAAGGCCGCTGGCACGTCCCGAAACACCGCCGCCGCGCGCCGGGGCTGGGGCTGAAAGGCTTGCACCACCAGGGCCGCATACTGAGCCCGGTTCATCGGCTCATCGGGCAAAAAGCGGCCATCCTCCATGCCGCTGACCAGATGGGCCGTGGCCAACCCCCGGATAAAATCCGCCGCCCAGTGGCCCTGGATGTCGCTGAACAGGGGCTGGCTGGCGTCGGGTTCGACAATGTAGGGGGAGGCGATCGCCGCCGCTTGTCCCCGGTAGACCCGGCCCTGGTACACCAAGGCCGCCACCTCCCCTCGGGTAATGGGTGCCATGGGGCGCAACCGGAGCGGATCCGGCGCATTCACCACCAGCCGCTGTTGGGTGGCCGCTGCCAGGGCATCCACGGCATAGCTGGGCACCTGGGCGCGATCGCGGTAGATCCCCATGGTTTCGCCAATGGCGGCGGGTAGGGCCAAGCCCTGGGCGATCGCCACCAGGGCCTGGATGCGGGTGATGGACTGCTCTGGACGCATGGTGCCGTCGGGATAACCGCTTAAAAAGCCCTGCCGTTGGGCCTGCCCTAGCACCTGGGTTCCCCAATAGTTAGCCGCCACATCCCGCCAGCCCTGGGTGGGGTGGCGCTCCGGTACATCGGCGACTGGAAATTTCAGAATTCAACCGAACTGCGCCCGCGTCACCGGGGCCTCGGGGCGAAAACTGCCGTCCAAAAAGCCCTTGATCAGGCCCTGGTCCGCTAACCCTTCCACAAAGGGACCGGCCCAATGGCGACCCAAATCCCAAAATTGCTGGGACCCCACGGGGGCGGGGGGGGCGGGTACGGGTTCAGGTTCCCTGACCTGCGGGGGGCCAGCAGGGGGGGCACTGTTCCCCAAGGGGGCGGGCACGGCGCTGCCATCGGGGAGGGCACTAGCCACCAGGGTGATGGCCCCCTGCAAGCCCTGGGGCACCACATCATTGCCCGCGATCGCTAGGGGGGAAGAGCCTTGGCGCTGTAAATCCCAACCGCCGTTGAGACGAATCTGATTGC
>JAQCHG010000019.1 GCA_027619675.1 Cyanobacteriota bacterium | reverse complement strand
GGGAGAAAAGGAGAGGGGGGGGACGGGTGAGGAGAGAAAAGGAGAGGGGGAGAAAGGGAGCGGGGGGGGACGGGTGAGGAGAGAAAAGGAGAGGGGGGATTAATGGCGTCCGGTGACGGAGAGGCCCGCCACCACCACCGAGGGGGTATAGCAGCCGCCGTTCCAGTCGCCATCGCTGCCCAGGGCTAGCAGGTTGAGCAAGGCGGTGTAGACGTTGCCCGCGACCATGGTGTCCTTGACTCGTCCCTGGACCTGCCCTTTGTGGATGCGGTAACCCAGGTCCACATTGATGGAGAAATCCCCGGAAATGCCGGCCCCGCCCCCCAGCATTTGGTCCACGATGATGGCTTCATCCAGGTTCTGCACCAAGGTATCGAGGGACTGTTGGCCGGGGGTAATCAGGGTATTGAATAGGCCGGGGGTGGGGTAGCTGCCCAGGTCGGGGCGAAAGCCGTTGCCCGTGGACCCGCCCCCCAGGGCATGGCCCACGGTGCAGTCGGTGTAGAACAGCCGCAGGGTGCCCTGGTCAATGAACACCAGCTTTTGGGTGGGGTGCCCTTCGTCATCAAAGGGGCAGCTAAAGGGGCCTTGGTCGGGATCTTGGTAAATGGTGAGTTCGGGGGCGGTGACCCGTTCCCCGAGGCGATCGCTCCAGGGGGAGGAATTTTCCACCACCCGCTTACCGCTGAGGGCCGCCTGTACGGTACCCCAGAGCATATCGGCAGCCTTGGCGGTGAAGAGTACGGGCACCCGCCCTTGGGGGGCAGGTACGTTATCCTCTGCCCAGGCCAAGCGCTGCAAAATTTGCTGGGTGAGGGTAGCAATGTCGAGGGAACTGCGGCGGGTTTGACCGTCTCCCACACTGAGGAAATCGTCCCCCCGCACCCGTTCCGCCGAGAGGTACCCGCTGAGGGTGGTGTCGCTGTAGCTGTAGTCCAGCCCCCGTGAATTGACGATGCGGGTGGTTTCCACATCGCATTCCAGTTCCGCCGCACAGATCACCTCGGGGTAGGCATCGCGGATCTGGGCGATCGCCCCCTGCCCCCACGTCATCAATTGATCCACCGACACCGCTTCCCCCACATCGGGATAGCGGCGGGGTTGCCCTGCCATCAATTCAATGGCTTCGGCAGGATTGATCTGGCTGATGGCTAGGGCCTTGTCCACCAAAGCCTGGGGCTCAATCGGGCCATGGGCTACGGCAATACCGGGCTGACCCTGATGCCAAAGGCGCAAGGCGGTCCCTTCCACCTGATTACTTTCCAGTTGCTTGAGGCGATTGGCCTCAAAATACACGGGTCGGGAGGCCGCCCGCGACTGAAACACTTCCGCCGCTTCCGCCCCGGCTTTGTGGGCAAGGTCCAGTAACTGCTCTGGCAAAGTTTCCCAGTGGGTTGCTGCCCCCATGTGGTTACGCCTGGCTCCGCCTGTGGTGCTCCGACATCCCCCTATCATCTCGGAAAGGGGGACATTTTCCACCTCTTCCCCTGATTTCCTTGGTGAAACCCAGGGATCAGCCGTTGTGACTGGGGATATTGGGGGTATTTAGGCCACCAGGGCGTTCAATTTTTCCGCGATCGCCGCCTCGGGGATCACCCCTTCTGTGCGGTCTATCAGGGTGCCGTCCTTAAAGAACAGCAGGGTGGGCACCCCCATAATGTGGTACTCAGAAGCGAGGGCTTCGTAATCGTCAATATTCACCTTCGCCACCTTGGCTTTGCCCTCAAAACTGGCGGCCAGGGTATCCATAATCGGGTTCATGAGGCGACAGGGACCACACCAGGCCGCCCAAAAATCCACCAACACAGGTACGTCACTCTGGAGCACCTCGGCCTGAAAGTTCTCGTCGGTGAGGGTAACGTACTTAGCGGCCTCTGCCATGGGAGTCTCCTAACAACAGTCAAATTGGGTGGGCAAATGGCGGGACCCTCAGCCTAGGGTTAGGCCAGGGCTAACGGTCACCGCTCTCTATAGTTCTATAACTGGCCTGGGGAAACAATGGCCTGGGGACCTGAATTGGCCCTGAACCCGCCAACCCAATTCCCTATAATGGGGGTCCACGCTGTTGTTCATTGGCCCAAGTTCCGTGACCCAGACGCCGCTACCTCCCCCCACCCAAGCCCTACGGACAGGTTCCGCTGACACCGCCCGCCCCGATGCCTTGGGCCGGTTTGGTCAGTTTGGGGGCAAGTATGTGCCCGAGACCCTGATGCCCGCCCTGGCGGAGCTAGAGCAGGCCTATCAGCAATATCGCCACGAGCCAGATTTCACGGCGGAACTGGATGGGCTGCTGAAGGATTACGTGGGCCGGGCCACCCCCCTCTATTTTGCCGAACGGCTTACCGCCCACTATGCTCGCCCCGACGGTAGCGGTCCCCAGATTTACCTCAAGCGGGAAGACCTGAACCACACCGGAGCCCACAAGATTAACAACGCCCTGGGGCAGGTGCTGCTGGCCAGACGCATGGGCAAGCAGCGGGTCATTGCGGAAACGGGGGCGGGCCAGCATGGGGTGGCCACCGCGACGGTTTGTGCCCGCTTTGGCATCCAGTGCATCATCTACATGGGTGAGCACGACATGGAGCGGCAGGCCCTGAACGTGTTTCGGATGCGGCTGATGGGGGCGGAGGTGCGCCCGGTGACGGCGGGCACTGGCACCCTCAAGGACGCCACCTCCGAAGCCATTCGTGACTGGGTGACCAATGTGGAAACCACCCACTACATCCTCGGCTCCGTCGCGGGTCCCCATCCCTACCCGATGATGGTGCGGGATTTCCATGCGGTGATTGGTAGCGAAACCCGCGCCCAATGTCAGGAAAAGTGGGGCGGTTTGCCGGATATTCTGATGGCCTGCGTGGGGGGCGGCTCCAACGCCATGGGCCTGTTCCACGAATTCATCGATGAACCCACCGTCCGCATGATTGGGGTCGAGGCCGAAGGGGAGGGAGTGCTGTCGGGTAAGCACGCCGCCACCCTGACCCAGGGTCGGGTGGGGGTGCTGCACGGGGCCATGAGCTACCTATTGCAGGATGAAAACGGCCAAGTCGTGGAGGCCCATTCCATCAGCGCCGGGTTGGACTACCCCGGTGTGGGGCCTGAGCACAGCTATCTGAAGGACATGGGCCGGGCGGAATATTACAGCGTGACGGATGCCCAAGCCCTGACGGCCTTTCGCTTGGTGTCGGAACAGGAGGGCATTATCCCCGCCCTGGAGACGGCCCATGCCTTTGCCTACCTGGAAACCCTCTGTCCCCAACTGACGGGCAGCCCCCGCATTGTGATCAATTCCTCGGGACGGGGAGATAAGGACGTGCAGACCGTGGCCAAAGTGTTGGGGAATTTGCAGTGAGTGCAGCGGAACCGGATCCCTCGGCTGACATGACTGGGGACTTTGAAATCTGCGATCGCGACCTGTCCAATACCCTGCTAGAGCGCTATCTGCAAGCGGGGGCGATCGCGGTGGATACGGAAACCATGGGCTTGCAGCCCCAGCGCGATCGCCTCTGTTTGGTGCAGCTCTCTGATCCCACCGGTTATGGCTCCGTGGTTCGCATGGAGTTGGGGCAGCGGGAAGCTCCTAACCTCAAGGCCCTGATGGAAGCCTCCTCGGTGCAGAAGATTTTTCACTTTGCTCGGTTCGACCTAGCCACCCTGCACCATCACCTAGACATTGTGGTCACCCCAGTGTTTTGTACCAAGGTGGCCAGCAAATTAGCCCGCACCTACAGTCCCAAACATGGCCTCAAGGAACTGGTGCGAGAACTGACCGGGGTGGAACTGGATAAAACCGCCCAGAGTTCTGACTGGGGCAATGTCATGAATCTCTCGGCGGATCAGTTGCGCTACGCCGCCAACGACGTGCGCTATTTGCATACCCTCTGTGAGATCCTCACCACCATGCTGAAGCGGGAAGGGCGCTGGGAACTGGCCCAAGACTGCTTTGCCTGCATCCCCACCTTTGTCACCCTGGACCTGATGCAGTACGGCAATATTTTTGAACATTAATGTTTGACCATTCGTGGGGGATGTGGCTCAGCCGTATCCCCCACGAATGCTGTGTCCCTCTAAAGGACAGCCCCATGGCCCAGGTGTTTGAACAGTCCATTGATATTTGCGCCAATGCCACCACGGTGGAGCGATGCATCACCGATCGCGCCCTCATGCACCAGTGGTTGAATCCCGCGTTGCGCTGTGAACCCATCGGCGATCGCTGGAATACAGATCTGGGGGGCCAGAGCCGCTTCATCATCCAAATTCCCCTACTGCAACCCGCCTTGATCAGCACCGTGGTGGAGCGGCAGCCAGGGTTAGTGGTGTGGGGGTTTGAGGGCTTTTTTCAAGGCCGCGATCGCTGGGAATGCGTCCCCACCGACCAAGGCACCTATCTGATTAACCGCTTTGAGTTCACCATCCCCAACCCCCTGGTGGCCTACGGCTTCAACACCTTTGCCGCCCAGTGGACCCAACGGGACATGGCTGCCCAACTTAAGCGCCTCCAGCAGGTGGCGGAACGGCAGTAGCCCCCCTAACCTGCGCCATGGATCCCTTGCACGATGGCAACCTTGCCATAGCGGGGATCAATTTCTAGGCTG
This sequence comes from Cyanobacteriota bacterium, assembly GCA_027619675.1. GTDB lineage: Bacteria > Cyanobacteriota > Cyanobacteriia > Phormidesmidales > Phormidesmidaceae > PCC-6406. Next base: position 6,115 of record JAQCHG010000019.1, on the reverse strand, counting down.
AGGATTTGGACTTGCCGCTGGCGACCGTTGGGCTTAGGAATGGTGTAAAGGGTGGGTTGGCCAGGGGGAGCCGCTAATCCGGCCTTAAAGACAGGCGATCGCGAGGCTAGGGGCAGAAACTCGGTTTCACCAACGGCCCGAGTGGCTGGGTTGGTGAAGGCAAGCCGTCCGTCATGGGTCAAAATGCCCGCAGGGGTGGTGCAGCGATCGCACCAGTCAACCGCTAAAAACCAGCGGGCATCGGCGATGCGATCGAAAACCCGCTCTGGGCGAGGATGCTGCAAAACCCGATAGCCCCCCTCAACCGAGATAATGGTGCCGTTTAAAAAGCCGCAGACAACGGTCATGGGTGGGTTCATAGGTCAAAATTCAAGGGGGGAAGCTGTAGACTGTAGGCGCGTTTTGATCAAGAGTGCTGCATTCCGCATTGGCGGCAATTGCCCCAGCCAAGGCACCCAGCGAAACGCGCCGAGGCGATCGCGATAACGGTACATTTCTTGCAGCAGCGATCTCACCTCCACCACAGACAGTCCTAACTTGGGCAAATCATGTTCATTGCGGATAAACCATTTTAGGGGCGCATCCAAGGCGGAGAGTTGCCTAGCCGTTTTACCTCGGGTTACACCACCCACCGCATCAAATACCAAGGTGGCCCCCAAAAAGCGCTGCTTTAAGGCAGTGATCAGGCTTTGTACCTGATGAGGCTCAAAGTACATGAGTAACCCCTCCGCCACAACCAGTAGGCTTTTGGGGGGGCAGTCAGGCACTTCGTCTAACCAATTCAACCCTAGGGCAGAGGCGGGTAAAAAGCGATGGTGATCGCTTTCTCGGTCAAATTGGCGGCGCAGGGCAATCACCTCCGGCAAGTCTAGCTCTAGCCAGCCCTGGCTCGACTGCCCCACTCGGTAATAGCGGGTTGACAGCCCCGACCCCAACTCCACCACCACCGCCTGGGGATGGGCGGCTAAATGTTGCTGCACCATGTCATCAATCAGACGGGCTCTAACGGCCCAACAGAGTTGAGAAAAGGGATTGTAAAGCCCATCCAGGGCGCTGTCCCAGGGCAGCGATCGCCACCAGTCAGCCCCGATCGGATCGGGCAAAATCCCATCCGGGCGGTGATGTTCATCAACCCTGGCGCGGGTTGTGAGCATTAAGGTAATGGGCACGCCCGACAACGTAGAACCCATGGCTGATTTCTCCTTAAGAATAAGTCGAAAAATTGACCTTTTAGGGATGGAAGAATTGTCCCAGTACTGTGTTAAAAGCTACTCAAAAAAGGCTTGAGATCAGTGCCCTGATCTGGGACTACATCTTCTGTATCTGGTGAAAGTTTTGCGCCCCTATGCTGTCAAGCCCAGCCAAAGGCAAGCAGAGAGGAATTTTTCTCAATAAGGAAGGCTGAAAAGGATGTTGAATATCGGAAAGCCTTTTTCCGTAAACGGCTTGGTGTAAGCTGTCCTGAGCATCGGGCCTCACTATTGGCTATCTTTCTCAATAATCTTGTCCACTATACCCCATTCCCACACTAATGCGATCTATTCGCGTTAAGAAAATGCGGGAAACGGGCAATGCCTCTGACCCCTAGCCTCAGTTCGGCATCATTGGAGGGAGGCAATTCCGATATGTGCGGTCTTGGGGAGATCGCGTTATGGACGAAAAAACTCCCCTGGAGCCTACAAAGGAACCAGGGGAGAACGGTACTGAAAGGAACACTGCTGTTTTCGGAGGAGCGGATCCAGTTAAACCAATGCCACCTCCCTTTCCATCTCATGGGAATATTCACCCAGGCTGGCTGCACTGTTGCACCGGGCGCGCTTTAGGATCTGCTGTTGAGCGGCAGCAACGTCCGTGGGATTAGCGGCCCAATGCTCAAGGGCGGGTTGCTGAATGGCCCGAGCGTAGGAAAAGGTCACGGGCCAAGGACACTGGTCGCCAAACAGGATGTTCATGGCGTTGAGATGGGCGGCAGACCGCTCCACCGACTGCCCCCCCGAGAGGAACGCAATACCCGCCACCGTGGCTGGCACGTTCTTTAACAGGCAGCGAATGGTGGCTTCGGCTACCGCTTCAACGCTGACTTGTTGGGGGCAGTCTTTACCCGGAATCACCATACTGGGTTTCAGAATCATCTGATCGTAGGCGACCCGCTGCCGATGAAGTTGATAGAAGACTTCGTGCAGGGTGGCATCGGTCACCTGCCAGCATTGGGCTAGGGTATGGTCGCCCTCTATCAACACTTCCGGTTCCACAATGGGGACCAAGCCCCCTTCTTGGCAGAGGGCGGCGTACCGGGCTAGGGCGTGGGCGTTGGCCTCAATGCAGGCGGCGCTGGGGATACCGTTACCGATGGTGATCACAGCCCGCCATTTGGCGAAGCGTGCCCCCATTTGGTAGTACTCCGCAATGCGATCGCGCAGGCCATCCAAACCCTCAGTCACCTTTTCCCCTGGGTGGCCCGCCAGATCCTTGGCCCCGGCATCAATTTTGATACCCGGAATCATGCCGGCATCGGCAATGACTTGCAAAAAAGGCAGCCCCGCCTGGGTGGTTTGGCGGATTGTCTCGTCATACAGAATGGGGCCACTGACGTAGGTTGACAACCCTGGGGTGGTCAAAATCAGTTCCCGATAGGCCTGACGAGCCGCCAACGTACTCGGAATACCTAGCGCCTGAAATCGCCGATTACAGGTGCCATTGCTCTCATCCATGGCCAAAATGCCCTTACCCCGAGCCACCATCGCCTGGGCAGTGGCCCGTAATTCTCGATCGTGTAAGCCCATATCAACCTCCTAATCGTGGTTGTTGTATCTTGGTCTTATTGAGATATAATGTCAATAGTGAATCTTGTCAAATGGAGATGAAACTTGGCATTCCTGGGGCTTTTGTGGGTTTGCCATAGCCTTGGACTATGGCCCGGCAACCAGGAATCTCTGTGGCTAAACGGTTGTAGCTGCTGGGATAGCATTGTCTTCAGGAGCCAGAAAGTTGAATCGTGATTGACAGGATTTTAGGTCAGTCTTATTGAGAATGAATCCAGATAGTATTGAGGATGTGTGGATCCTTATGAATGCAACCAACCATGCGGTCACCGTGGCCCTGACGAGCAAAATTGCCCACCTAGCGGTGCTGATTCGGGCGACCTTTGCCGATGTCCGGGTGGATTTAAAGCCCTGGCTCACGGACACCGCCACCCAGCGCCAACTGGATCCCCACTCCATTGATTTGAGTTTCTACTTCCCAAAGCGCCATGGGGGTATGGCTTGCCGCTGTGTCTTGCTGCAAGTTCGTTTTTCTGAGGGGCTGCTGCAACCGGGCTGCTGTCTCACCCATGTGCAAGCCAATGGCTATGATCACGCCGATCCGCAGTGGATGTTTTCCACCGTCGATGGCCAGTTTTCGGGGAGTTGTCCCCCCGATCAGGACTATCAAATCCGCTTCCAGCAAATGGTGAGCCAAATCTTTCACCTGTTTGAATCTCCCAATCAGGTCAAAACCTTCTCAGGGCATAGTTAACACCCATGACTGGCTCTTATCTGGTTGCGGATAGCACGGTTGCGGTGATCCATCTGAAGCGTCCTGCCCAACGCATTGTCTGCTTAAGTGCTTCGGGGCTAGACGCGCTGGCAGAGTTGGGCTTGGAGCCGATTGGTGTCGTGGCTTCTGCGATCGCCACCCATCCCGATCTCTATGGCACAAGAGCCGAATCGTGGCCTGCCCTAGGGTCTTGGATGCTGCCAAACTTTCGCAAAATTCGACAGCTACAGCCCGACTTGATTTTAGGATGGCAGTTTCCCCATCGGTTTTATCGGGGGTGGTTGGCAGACATTGCTCCCACCTATCTCATGGGGGGAAGCGGCTATGAGGAAGCAATTCTACGGTTGCTGGATATTGCTTGCCTGACCCAGCGGATAACGGAGGCAGAGGCGGCGATCGCCCGTCTAGAGCAGGAACTCACCGACTATCGCTGCCGCCTACGGCAAGAACCGATGCAGACGGTGTTGATGATGGGGGGAACATCCCTGAGTATTTATAGCGATCGTTATGCAGTGGAAGCCATCACGGGCACCCTGGGCAGTGTCATCCAACAATTCACCCACTTTCCCTGGGTTAAACCCCATCCCCATCGTGGTGAATCTGGCCTGGTTTATCTCTCCCTAGCCCAAATTGCGGCGGTTAACCCAGATGTGATTTTTGTACAGTCCTATGGGGATGCCTTATCCCGTCGTCTACACCACCATCGATACTGGCGATCGCTCAAGGCGATCAAAACCCAACGGGTCTTTGAAGTAGATCAGTTCTGGCATTGGGGTAACGGCACTCGTCTGATGCGCTTGATGTTGCGACAGCTTTTACCCCTGGTTTATCCCCATGCCCTACAGGACTCACCAGGCGGATAGGGGCAGTGCCAAAACAGCCTGGATTTTGTCGGCCAAGCAACCCGCTAGGCCCGGATCGCCCACGCATCCGTAGGCAGTTGTTCCCTGCGGAGCGGGTTAAACCACTAACTCATCAAAGTGGTACATCACTACTCCAGTGCTGGGATGGTTGGTGACCCCCACGTAGCCCTTCTTCACCATGTCCTTGAGCAGGCCTTCCGTTTCCTCAAAGCTTAGACCCGTTTCCATCACTGCCTTAGTGACGGAAAGCTGGCCTTCGTACTTGGTGGCGGCCTTGAGCAGCTTCACCATTTTTTCCTCATCACTGAGGGTGGGGATGGTTGCCGTCACAGCGGGGCGAGCATTGCCATCGTAGGGATTATGGCCACCATACTTAGCCCAGAGCTTGAGTTGATGGTGCTCAGCCATCCCCGGCACAAAGAACACATCGATGAACTGGCCTACACCCAGCAGCCCCCCAGTGAAAAACCACAGCAGCCCCGTGAAGATCTTGCCGTTGTAGAGGCGGTGCAGTCCGGCAATCCCCACAAATCCAGCTACCCAGAGGAGGTAGGAGGTAACAACTCGCTTGTGCTCTGAGGATGCCGCCATGGTGAATCTCCTGATGTGCAACAGGAATAAGGAGGATATCGCTTCAATTATAGGCAGGGATTTTCAGCTTCACAGCGGGGCTTTCCCCCCGGACAGGGCGGCTATCCTCCCCCAGACAGCGGATTTTGCGGTGAAAACCTTGCCGACAATCTGAAAGGTTGTTACATTGCTTAACAATTGAACGATCGCGCAGGTGCGTTGAGTTTTTGCCCCAATGGATCCTGTTTTGATCCTGCTCCGCGATCGCCCCGGTATTTATTCAGGATTGTCAGCATGGAAATCGTCCAACTTCTCAAGAGCTATGCCGCCGGCAGACGGGACTTTGGCCATGTGGATTTCCGCGAAGCTTGGATGCCCGGCATTGGCCTCAGTGATGTGCGCTTGACCCAGGTAGATTTCACAGGGGCTAACTTGAGCCATAGTTTGCTGCAACGGTCAGATTTCACAGGGGCGATGCTGTGGCGGGTGAATTTGGCCCATAGCAACTTGGATGGAGCCTGTTTAGATAAAGCTATTTTGATTCGGGCCTCCCTGGTCAAGGCTTCGTTGGTGCGGAGTCAATGGGTGCAGGCGGATTTGCGGTTGGTGAACTTGCAGGGCGCTAACCTGCAAGGGGCCACCCTGAAGCACAGTCAGTTGTGCTACGCCAATCTCAGCGATTGCAACCTGCGGGGAGCCGACCTGCGCCATGCTGACCTCACGGGGGCCAACTTGCGAAACGCGGATTTGACCGATTGCCAGTTAACCGGAGCCCACCTCAAGCAAACCGATGTCACCGATACGCTGCTCCATGGCCGCTGCCAAGAGCGCAATCCCCAAATCGCGGTCTAGCTGATAAGTTGGCCGGGTAGGCCCCCGTTAGGCTACGGCTCATACACAAATGAGTCTTGTCCCCCAATCGGCATCCATTCCCAGGCCCACAGCAGCAGTCCGTTGAAACGGATGCTTGAGGCTGGAATGGTTAGGGAAACCCTTTTTAAGACAACCGCGATGGGGCTGGACCTCAAATTCTAAGCAGCGTATCAGGCTCATGCCAGGGCTAACCGGAGACAGGAAAGCGGCAGCCCTGTGCGGGGCTGGTCCCGCTTCGCCGTTGAGGATTGCATCAAGTGGTGTATTCGGCG
>JAQCHG010000018.1 GCA_027619675.1 Cyanobacteriota bacterium | reverse complement strand
GAACAGCAGCTCAGATTGCAGCAGATCCACAATCTCCTTACCTAGGGCATCTGATTCAGGGCTTCCCAAGGTGTAGGACTGGTACTCAATGGACTTGGCATCCAATTCTGTCACCCACTCGGGGGGCTCCACACCTTCGGCCCCATCGGTCTCAATGTATTTGGCCCAGAGGTGGCCATTGGTGAGGCTAAAGTAATCGCCAAAGGGCGGGAACAAAGGCTCGCGGGACCCGGCTAAAAAGGCGGACGTGTAGGCCTTGGTCCAGGTCATGATGTCTAGGTCGTTGGCTGCTTGGCTGGCGCGATATTCGTCAGAGGTGACTTCCTTGAGCTGCACGTTGAGCCCGACATCATCCAGATACTGGGCAAATAGCTCGTGCATCTTCACTGGGCCGCCTTGGGTGGCGAACTGTAGGTTAATGACCAGGGGGGAGCCATCGAGGCGATCGCGGGTGCCATCGCCATCGGCATCCACCAACCCCATATCATCCAGCAGTTCATTCGCCTTGTCGGTATCGAACTCGATTAGGTAAGTCTTCTGCTCCTCCGTGACGAAGTTAACCGTATTGGGATCAACGGCGGTGTACTGGGCTGGGGTGCCGAGGCCAAAGAAGACCAACTCATTGATCTCTTCTCGATTGAGGGCATGGCTGACCGCCTGACGGAAGCGGAGGTCGCCGAAGATCTCCCGCAGTCCTTCATCCTTGTGATTGACGTTGAAGGAATACACCACCATGGATTCACCCACGGTGGGCACGGCATCTACCACGTAGTTGCCTTGGGCCTCGTTTTGCTGCAACACCGGCAGATCTTCACCAAACACCGCCTGGGATTTGTAGGCCACTTCCCCATTGGAGAGCTTGAGGTTTTGGACTTCAACCTCTGGCACATAGAGTTCATCAATCCGGCTGATGTAGGGGAGCTGCTGGCCAGTGGTGTCTACTTGGTGGAAGTAGGGATTGGCCACCAGTTGGCGACCTTCAGCCGTGTCGGAAATCAGAATGTGGGATTCCAGGGTAGGCATCACCGCCCGCTCTAGGCTCTCTGCCTTAGCAGGATCCTTAAGCAGGGGAGAGGGCACATCCTTCCAGTCGCTGCTGCCGTAGTAAAAATTGAAGGCTTCATCCCAACTCTCGAAGCCGGCTTCCGTGGCGTTGGCTTCGGCGTTGTCATCCACAGCGGGATGGTACTGCCCGAGGAAATGCTTGGGCAGGAAGGGTTGGGCGTAGTCGGTGGCGAACAGGGCTGTTAAACCGGGCTTGGGCTGGGCCAAGGTAAAGGTAACGGTGGTTTCATCAACGGCTTCTACCTGCATGGGTTCACCGCCCACCAAGAAGCGATCGGGGATGCCCTCGGAATAGAGGGTTTCATCGGCGAGGACATTGTTGTACCAGAAGACGATGTCTTCAGCGGTGAAGGGCTGGCCATCGGACCACTTGTGGCCTTCCCGCAGGTACACGGTCAGAACTGTGAAATCATCGTTCCACTCAAAGTCCCGTGCCACGTTGGGGACGATGGTTTGCAGGTCGTCGGAGAACCGGAACAGGTTGACGTGACGGACGGACAGCAGGTCGGAAGTCCCGGACTCGGTGGCTTTGGACAACCCATTCAGGGTGCCGCCATGAACCCCTACTGCTTCATAGGGCACCACCACTAGAGGCTCAGCAGGTAGGCGCTCTGCCAGGGGAGGCAGGTCAGCGTTACCAGCAATTTGCCCGTTCAGTTCCTCAATTTCGGGGTTGGCCACGAAGGTCATCTCGCAACCCGCCACTGTTTGATATTCCGCGAGGTCATACTGTTGGGGATATGCCCCGGCTGCAATTCCTTGATCGTCTGCGACGGTCATGGCCGGACAACTGCCCTCGGCATTGCCGCCACCGCCACCAGCCCTGGGGCTGTCGGAGCTGGTGCTACAGCTTACCAGGGCTAGGGTTGCGGCCAAGGAGGTCGCCAAAAATCCAAGTCGTTTCCGCGCAAGTGTCATAGCTTTCCTCAGAGATCCTTGTCTGTGAATGGAGAAGATAGACTGCTGAGACCCGCTCAGCAGCCATGGCCCTAGGTAGGGGCTGGAGCCGCAATGTGTGAAGGGGAAGCTTGGGAGGGGTAACCCGAGATCAGGGGGGGCGACATGGCTGCCGCTGGGGGCACCCCGAGCAGGTCGCAAATCAGGGGGGCGATCGCCCGTTGAGCTAGGGCAGGCTGCTGGATTCCAGGCTCAAATTGGGGACCAAAGCAAAACAGGGGCACTTCGCGCACATCCGGCAGGTTGCCACCGTGCATGCCGTCGGCATTCATGCCGTGGTCAGCGGTAATCAAAATCGTGTAGCCCGCTCCTCGCCACCGGGGCAGATAGTGGGACAGCAGCGAGTCCATGGCGATGGCGCAGTTGCGATATTCTGCACTGTTGCCTCCATAGCAATGCCCCGCATGGTCGATGCCCATGGGATGTACCAGCAGAAAGTCGGGGGTGTGCTGCTGCCGTAGGATCTCGGCGTCGGCCAACAAATGGGAGTCGGGATAGCTGTCTGCCCAGTAGAAGCGACCGTGCTGGATGGGTAGGGTGACATCGTGCTGGTCGCGATCGCTGATCGGATCGAAGGGGGCGCGATTATACAGTTCGCTAAACCAGCTATAAGCGGCGGCGGCTGTGGTCAACCCTTGAGCGGTGGCTTGATGAAACACACTGCGTTGGTGAGACAGGCGCACCACATCATTGGCCCCAATGCCATTCATTGAAACCGGAGTGCCCGTGAGCAGAACCTCATATAGGGGACGGGATAAGGTGGGCAATTCCGCCTGCACCCGATAGAGGCTGGCTTGGGCGGTTTCAACCCAGTGGGCTAAATAGCCCATAGAGGTCTGGGCCACATCGAACCGCAGCCCATCCAAAATCACCAGTATGACGCGCTCCGCCATAGCCGCCCTGAACAAAATCCAGGAAGGACATTAGCAAGTGCGGACTAAAAACCTGTTATGAAAAAACTGGAAATCAATTAAGAATAGTTTTCCGAGCAATTAAGGTCGGCTATCGTTAACTCTGAACGTTATACCCATTCCATTTGAGATTGCCACTCATGACCCTTTGAGGGGTAAGGGGGATAAGCCTTTGGTTGAGCGCAGCCTCACAGGGATTTGGCATGAGACCCACGACAACTTTATGAATCTTTAAGCCCATATCAATTTTCCCTGTTGCCTGGTTCCATTGCCCGTCAGATATGGCTCCTAGCAGCGATGGCAAGCGGCTTAGCCATCGCTTGGGATCACGCTTCAGTGCCCCCCTAACCTTGAGTTAACCGGGGCTTTACGTCTTTGCCCTACATCTCTAGGGGCATGTATCAAACTGGGGGCTATGGCGTCTAACGCGGCAACCAATGAAGCCTTTTGGCGGTTTCTTTTAGGGCGATTGCTGATTGCAGCGCTGACCCTATTAGCGGTCTCGTTCATGATTTACGGGCTGATCGAACTGATGCCCGGTGACTATGCTGAACGGGAATTGTTTCGCAAATATTCCGGCACTGGGGTGACCATCACCCAAACCGAAATCGACCAGGTGCGCGCCCAGCTAGGACTCGATCGCCCCTTTTTGGTGCGCTATGGGGAATGGCTCTGGCATGTGATGACCCGATTCGACTTTGGTCCCGCTTTTCGGGTGGAAACATCCGTTAATGCCCTGATTGGCGACAAGTTTCTCTACACCTTTGTCCTCGTGCTTGGGGCGATGGTTTTTTCCTACCTGATTGCTATTCCGGTGGGGATTTGGGTGGCCACCCGAAAATCGGGATGGGCGGACGGGGTGGTGACTCTGATCTCCTATTTGGGGTTAGCGTTGCCCAACTTCGCGATCGCCCTGGTGCTGTTAATGCTCAACGCCTTTGTCTTTAACTTAGATGTCACGGGGCTGGTGTCCCAAGAGTTTCGCGGCCAACCCTTTTCATTGGCAAAATTTCTGGATTTTCTGGGTCATGCCTATATCCCGCTGCTGGTGCTGGGCTGGTCTACGACCGCCTTTCAACTACAAACCATGCGGGGGTTGATGAAAGATGAAATGGGCAAACTCTATGTCACCGCTGCCCAGGCTCGGGGCCTTTCTGGCTGGCCGATGTTGATTAAATATCCCGCCCGCCATGCGGTCATGCCCATTGTTTCTACCATTGGATTTGACTTTTCTCCTTTAACGAATTGCCCATTGTCGCCTCGATTTTGGTGCTAGGGGAGCTGGGGCAAGAGCTATTGCTGGCCTTTTTGGATGCTGACCAAAACACGGCGGCAGGGATTTTGGTTTGCGTCACCACCGTGATCATTGCCGCCAACTTCCTGGCGGATGTCTTGATGGCAGTGCTTGATCCACGGGTGCGGTTAAAAGGACGATAGTCATGGCCAATCCATTTAAACGAAAGACCCGGAAGGAAGATTATTACACCGCGTCCCAATGGCAACTGTTTTGGTCGCGGTTTAAGGCCAATCGGTTAGCCGCCCTGGGCGGTGCAGTGCTGAGTCTATTTATTGGGATCGCCCTGTTTGCAGAGTTTATCGCCCCCTATTCTGGTCTGGCGGACGATCGCAACCCCGACTACACCGCTGGTCCCCCCCAATTGATCCGCTTTTGCGATAGCGAAGGCTGCCAATTATGGCCCTTCGTTCAACAGATGACCAGCAGCTACAGCGTCATCGAGAAGCAGTATCAGGTGGAGGCACTAATGGAAAACGGCAAGCCCATCCGGCGGAATCTACAGTTTTTCCATCGGGCGGGTGAATACAAGCTGTTGGGCGTGATCCCCAGCGATCTCCACCTATTTGGCGTTGAGCGGGGCAAAGTACACCTGTTTGGCACAGACTCCAACGGGTTGGACCTCTTCAGTCGGGTCATGTTTGCCACCCGCACCTCCCTCACCATTGGCTTTTTGGGGATTTTGATCTCCTTTATCCTCAGCCTGTTCATCGGGGGCGTAGCGGGATATGTGGGCGGCTGGGTGGATAGCACCATTCAGGCGTTTACGGATTTGGTGCGGGTGATTCCGCCCATTCCCTTGTACATGGCGCTGACGGCGATGTTTCCGCGCGACTGGACAAACCAACAGGTGTATTTCGCCATGACCCTAGTGCTGGGCTTGGTGAACTGGCCCACCCTAGCCCGCCGCATCCGGTCCTATTTATTGGCTTCGCGGGAAGAGGAATATGTGCTGGCGGCTCGACTGGCGGGGGCCAATGGCTGGCGCATCGTCACCCGGCACCTGCTGCCCGGTTTTGCCAGCTACATCATCGTGGAGCTGGTGATTAACTTCCCCTATCGGATTTTGGATGAGACGGCCCTATCCATCGTGGGGCTAGGGCTGCGGCGACCCACCATGTCTTGGGGGGTGTTGCTCCAAGAAATGACCACGGTGCAAGCGATCCAGTTGACGCCCTGGTTCTTTATTCCGCTGATTTTCTTTGTGGTGGCGGTGCTCTCGTTCACCTTGCTGGGGGATGGCTTGCGGGATGCTGCCGACCCCTATTCCGGTATTCAACGTTAGGAGGTCGTTATGGCTGAAGACTCTGCGGTATTGCGCGTCTCCAACCTATCCATCAGCTTCAGCACCGATGAGGGGCTGGTCACCGCCGTTGACGATCTCTCTTTTGGGTTGGAGCCGGGTAAAACCCTGGGGATTGTGGGGGAGTCGGGTTCTGGTAAATCGGTGTCAACCAAATCCCTGATGCAGTTGCTGCCATCGAATGCCGCGATCGCCCCTAATTCCAGCATTCTCTACCAAACCAAGCAGGGCAAATACATCGATATTGCCAAGCTAGATCGCCGCAGCAAAACCCTAGATCAGATTCGGGGGGGGGAAATCGCCATGATTTTCCAGGAACCCTCGGCGGCGTTTTCCCCCCTATACACCATCGGCAATCAAATGATTGAGGGGATTCGGCTACACCGTAACGTTAGCCGAGCCCAGGCCCGTCAGCAGGCGATCGACATGCTAGAGCGGGTGGGCATGACTAACCCGGAGTTGCGGATTGATCAATATGCCTTTCAACTGTCGGGGGGGATGCGCCAGCGGGCGATGATCGCCTCCGCCCTGGTGATGCGGCCAGCGGTGCTGATTGCAGATGAGCCCACCACCGCCCTGGATGTGACCATTCAGGCGCAAATTTTAGATTTGCTGGCGGAACTGCAAAACGAGTTTGGCATGGCCATCCTCTTCATCTCCCATGACCTGGCGGTAATTTCTCAAATTGCCGACGATGTGCTGGTGATGTACCTGGGGAGGGCGATGGAAACGGGGCCGGTGCGCACCATCATTCGGGACCCCCAGCACCCCTACACCCAAGGACTGATTAAGGCGATTCCCCGCATTGATAGGTTGGATCAACCGCTGCTACCCATCCCCGGCGATATTCCCAGCCCCCTAGAACGGCCCCAGGGTTGCGTGTTTCACCCCCGTTGCCCCCATGCCCCCGATCGCCTCCGCTGCCGCACCGATGTGCCCGTCGCAGCGGAGACCGATCCCCATCACCGGGCCGCCTGCCACCTATTGGATGAAAAAGTGCTGGAGGAGGTCCACCGATGACGCAGCCGCTGGTTTCTGTCCGGAATCTCAAGGTGCATTACCCCATCGGGGGCGGTTTCCTGAAGGGCAAACCTCAGGTGGTCCGGGCCGTGGACGGGGTCAGTTTTGATATCTTCCCTGGTCAGGTCTTTGGTCTGGTGGGGGAATCCGGTTCTGGCAAAACTACCGTCGGTCGTGCCCTCCTCAAGGCGGCTCCGATCACGAGCGGAGAGGTCACCCTCAGGGTGGGGGAACAGGGCTTGAATGTGGCTCAGATGCAGGGCAGCAGCACCCAACTGCTGCGTCGCCATGCCCAGATGATCTTCCAAGATCCCTATGCCTCCCTCTCGCCCCGCATGACGGTACGGGACATTATTGCTGAGCCTTTGGAAGCCATGGGCCTCACCCGTAATCGACAAGAGACGGATCGCCGGGTGCGGGAAGTGGCGGCAACCTGTCGGCTGAATTTGGAACATCTGCGCCGCTTTCCCCATGCCTTTTCTGGGGGGCAGCGGCAGCGCATTGCGATCGCCCGTGCCCTGGTTTCGGGACCCAGCTTCTTGGTGGCGGATGAAGCGGTGGCGGCGTTGGATGTGTCCATTCAGGCCAATATTTTGAACCTGCTCAAGGCCCTCCAGCAGGACATGAACCTGGCATTTATGTTCATCAGCCATGATCTGTCGGTGGTGGCCCACTTTTGCGATGTGGTGGCGGTGATGTACCTGGGGGAAATCGTCGAGATTGCCCCCACCCAAGAACTCTTTGCCCGCCCCAGTCACCCCTACACCCAGGCCCTATTGTCAGCCATTCCGCCTTTGGATCCCGATGCCGATCGCGATCGCATCCGCCTCGCCGGAGAAATTCCCTCCCCGATTACCCCCCCCTCAGGCTGTCGGTTCCACACCCGCTGTCCCGTGGCGGAGGCAGGCTGCAAGTCGATCAAACCGGATTGGACCCAGTTGTCTGTCAGCCATGGGGCGGCCTGCCATCGGGTTGCAGATCAGCCAGAGATGGCAGCGGCATCCTGAGCCAGACAATGCCCCCTATCCCATCTCTCCACGCCCCCCTCTATGCTGTGGCTAGAGGCTGTAGCCGTTTTAAAACAAGGGTTCTGGCGCTAATTGATGACAGTCCCTGGGTGGCCAAAGGCCGAGCCTTAACCTCCCCTTTAAACCTTTGCGGTACACCATTGAGGTTGGTGTACATCGGTCCCCACCCCCCTATGACTACCGAAACCCAACTGCGGGTCAGTGTTCTGGCCTTATTTATCGACCAGGATCAGGTGTTGCTCCTGCATCAAATGACACCACCAGAGCCAGACTGCTGGGATTTGCCAGGGGGAGGATTAGATCCGGCTGAAGATGTGGTGACGGGGCTACGACGGGAAGTGCTGGAAGAGACGGGTATTCAAGACTTTGCCATTGCGTCATTGCTCACGGTTGTGGAAGGATTTTACCCCTGTGACGATGGCCAACTCCATACCCTCGGCTTGGTGTACCGCTGCTCAGCCTCCCCTCGGCCCACCACCTTTACCCCCACTGATGTGGAAGAGATTGGTCCCCAGGGCATTCAGTGGCACGCGATTGCAGACCTGTCCCGTGAACAATGCTCTCGCCGCACCTGGGAGGCCTTGATAGCTGCCGGACGGGTGCCCGGAGATGCGCGTTAACCCTGGGAAACACTGCCATGGCTGATATTAAGCTCATCGCCTTTGATATGGCCGGAACCACGGTCCAAGACAACGATGAGGTGCTGCATTGCTTTGCATCGGCAGCTCAACAAACGGGTCTGCAAGCAGCCCCAGACCAGGTAAATGCCATGATGGGGCTGCCTAAACGGGCGGTATTCCAAGCCCTATGGGCAGAACACCTGGGGGCAGAGCATCCGGACTATGGTCCACGGGTGACGGCCTCCTACGATCGCTTTCGGGAAATCTTGGAACACCATTACCGCACTGAGCCAGTGGTGCCCACCCCAGGGTGTTTAGACTTGTTCCACTGGTTAAACGCCCGAGGCATCCACATCCTGCTGACCACGGGGTTTTATCGGGAAGTCACCGATATCATTCTGCATCGCCTTGGCTGGGACCAAGGGTTGGACGATCGCTATGTGGGTAGCTCCGACTCGCTGATTCAGATGTCTGTGACCCCCTCCGAGATCCACAACAATGAGGGTCGCCCTGCCCCCTTCATGATTCAAAAGGGGATGTACTATCTGGGGGTAACGGATCCGAAACGGGTGGTGGCGATCGGCGATACCCCTTCAGATTTACAGGCCGGTCGCCAGGCTGGGTGCGCCTATACCTGCGCCGTCACCAACGGCACCCATACCGAGGCGCAATTGGCTGCCCACGGCAACGATGGTTTGTTCGCCTCCTTAAGTGACTTTCAAATCCAATTGCAGACTTGGCTGGAGACCTGACCCGGCAGTGCCTCCGCCCGAGGGCGCGCCCGCCCCGTTTGAACGGTTCTCCCCTGGATCCGCTGCCCCATATCCCTCCCCATGACCCATTCCACTGAAATCGCCATTGTTGGCGCGGGTATCGTTGGCCTGGCCCATGCCCTCGCCGCTGCCCGTCAAGGCCATCGGGTGACGGTATTTGAGCGCAGTGAAAAGGCCGTCGGGGCCTCTATTCGGAACTTTGGGATGGTTTGGCCGATTGGGCAACCGCTGGGGCCACTGCGGGATCGGGCGCTGCGATCGCGGCAAATTTGGCTAGACATGGCCCATCAAGGCGGCTTTTTTGCCGATCCGGTGGGTTCCTTACACCTGGCTTACCATGCCGATGAACTAGCGGTCATTGAAGAGTTTGTTGCCACTCACCAGTCCCACACCGATACGGTGCATTGTTTGACCCCTGGGGAGGTGGCCGCTAAAAGCCCCGCCGCCATGACCGAGGGCTTGTTGGGGGCACTGTGGAGTGAGACAGAGGTGATTGTTGATCCCCGCGAAGCCCTCTGGACCCTGCCCCAGGTACTGGCTGCGGCTTTCGACATCGACATTCAGTTTGGCCAAACCGTCACCGCCATTGAGTCACCGCATTTGACCGTGAATGGGGAGCGTTGGCAAGCCGACCATATCTTTGTCTGTTCTGGGGCCGACTTTGAAACCCTCTATCCCCAGATCTATCGCAGCAGTGGCATCACGAAGTCCAAACTTCAAATGATGCGCACTGGCCCCCAGGCGGATCAGTGGCGGCTGGGACCAGCCCTCTGCGGTGGCCTCACCCTCACCCATTACGCCGCCTTTGCCGACTGTCCTTCCCTGGGCACCTTGAGGCAGCGTTTGCAGCGCGAACTGCCCTTTGCGGTGGCCTGGCACATCCACGTGATGATGTCTCAAAACGGCCTGGGGGAGCTGGTGCTAGGGGACTCCCATGAATACGGCCTTACCTTTGACCCCTTCGATCGCGCCGATGTCAATCAGTTCATTTTGGATTATTTGCAGCGGTTTGCCCGCGTGCCATCCTTAACCATCGCTGAAACCTGGCACGGCATCTATGCCAAACTGCCGGGCCAAACGGAGTTTATCGCGGCACCCGAAACGGGGGTTACCCTCGTGAATGCCTTGAGTGGTGCCGGGATGACCCTGGCCTTTGGGCTAGCGGAAGAGGTGATTGCCCAGGTTTTGGGGTAGCTGAGTAGGGATGACCGTCGCCGCTACTGGGGTAGGGCAGCTTCTCCCTGACCGTAGGCCACAATCATGGTCACCAGGGTGTCCCGCAGGATGGCGGCCTCTAGGGGGATGACCTGCTTGGCTTGCAGCACCTCCTGGCTGAGGATATAGGCGATCAGGGCACCAAAGAAAATGTGGGCGATCGCTGGGGGGTCAGCAAAATGCAGATCGGGATGGGTGGCCACGTAGTTCACAAAGCAGTCGTGGCCCCGGCGCACCACCGCCTCGGTGTAGAGTTGGGCCAATTCTGGAAACTGCTTGGACTCAGCAATGAGCAGGCGCAAAAAGTCGATGTAGTCGGCGCTGTCCTGGAGGCTCAGCAGCACATCCGCCAGGTGGCGTAATCGCACCTGGGGGGGAGCTTGGGCCGACTCTTCAGGGCCAAAGGCGCTGTAAAATCGCCGCAATACCAACCGCTCAATCAGGGCAGAAAACAACCCCTGCTTGTCGGCAAAGTGGTGGTAAATGGTGTGTTTAGATCCCCCCGCCGCCGCTGCCACCCGATCCATGCTGGTGCCGTCATAGCCCGACGACAAAAACACCTGGGTGGCGGCAGCCAAGATGACCTCCGCCTTGGGGGACAACTCGGGCAGCACCGGAGGGGCGGCAGGATCAGGGTGAGAAACCATGGGCACGGGCGGGGACACGGGGGGCACGCTGGGCTGAAATATTGGGCTGAAATATAACGTTAAGGCCCACAACTGCACTGTTCAGTGCAATTATCCTCTAGGAAGGGACGACATTCCCTGTCCCGTCAGGATTTGCAACTGTATGACTACCAACCGTCCCCAGTGGCCCATCCCTGGGAAAACCCTGTGGATATTGATTGTGGGGGCCCTGCTGCTGGCGGGGGGGGCCTTTTGGGTGGTGAGATCGCTGATTCAGGCCCGTCAGGCGCAGGTGGCGGAAGAAACCGCTGCCCCACCGCCCCGGCAGGTA
>JAQCHG010000017.1 GCA_027619675.1 Cyanobacteriota bacterium | reverse complement strand
CCTGTCGGCGGGCTTCTGCCCGCCAGATTACGGCGGTCATCCCCTATTACGGCTACGCTCGGGCCGATCGCAAGACCGCTGGTCGAGAATCCATCACCGCTAAGCTGGTGGCCAACCTGATGACTAAGGCAGGGGCGAATCGAGTCCTCGCGATGGATCTTCATTCCGCCCAGATTCAAGGCTATTTCGACATCCCCTGCGACCATGTGTATGGTTCCCCCGTGATCATCGACTACATCGCCCACAAGGGCATTGATGATCTGGTGGTGGTTTCCCCAGACGTGGGCGGGGTGGCACGGGCACGGGCCTTTGCCAAGAAACTCAACGACGCTCCCCTGGCCATCATCGACAAGCGCCGTCAAGCCCACAACGTGGCTGAGGTGATGAACTTGATTGGGGATGTCCGTGGCAAAACGGCAGTGCTGGTGGACGACATGATCGACACTGCAGGCACCATTTGCGAAGGTGCCCGCCTGCTGCGGCGAGAAGGGGCCAAGGAGGTGTACGCCTGCGCCACCCATGCCGTTTTCTCCCATCCGGCCATTGAGCGTCTTTCCAGCGGCCTGTTTGAGGAAGTGATTGTCACCAACACCATCCCTGTGCCGGATGAAAACCACTTCCCCCAATTAACCATGCTGTCGGTGGCGAACCTGTTGGGCGAAGCCATCTGGCGGATCCATGAAGAAAGCTCCGTCAGCAGCATGTTCCGCTAGGGGGTATGTGGCCTGGCCATCGCTATTCCTAAACGGACTCAATCATCGCCCTTAGATTAAGGCCGCCGATTGCATATGGGCGGCCTTAATTCTGTTATGGCGGTCAGTTTGGCCCGGTGATGGGGCTGGCGGTTACAGCGGGACGGAGGGAACCGTCATCGTCGCCCCAGCGGTGTGGATGGCTTGATCAAGTCCCAAGATGGGCAGGGAGGGGGTTTCCCGCGCGTCGGCCATGTCGGCAACGGTGGCGTCTTGCAGTTGCTCCCGCAGGTTGGGCATGACGGCGAGGGCACGGGTCCAGTCAGGAATTTGTGCCCCGCTGGGGTTGTCGAGATACTGTTCGCCAGCGGCTTGAATCAGGCGTTCAAATTGCTCTAGGGTAACTTCCTCTTGGTGGCGATCGTACGCTAGCCCGTTGAAGCGGGCATCGACAAAATACTGGCGGGTTAGGTTTTGAGCCTCGCGGCGGAACTTCACCCGCAGCGCCCGGATGTGGTCGCTACTGATGACCACCTGCTCCGTTTCCGTCAGGGTCCGCAGGACCGATTTCAAAATATCGCGGCACATTTTTTGCAGCCCTTTGTCGGGGCTGGTGCCAAGGGTCTGGTGCTTATGTTCAAAGATGCCTAAATCTACCTGGGCAATGCGTTTCATGGCAATGTTGCGGTACACCTCTGCCAGTAGCCCCACTTCTAGGCCCCAGTTGGCGGGGATGCGGGTGTTGAGGGCCAGATCACTGGTGAGGGCAAATTCGCCAGAGAGGGGGTAGCGATAGGCGTTGAGATAACGCAGATAGTCTCGGCTCCCAAACAACTCCATCAGGGAGGTGATGAGGGGCATGACGAACAACCGGGTGACGCGGCCATGCATCTGCCGGGGACTGTGGCTCAGTCGGGTGTAGTAGGCTTTGCTAAAGGCGATGCCAAATTCCCGCTCTAGGAGGGGAAAGAGCAGTTTTAGGGGATAGGACTTGTCGTAGGTGACGATGTCGGCGTCATGGAGGGCGATCGCGGTGGCCTGTAGCGAGGCAATGCCCAAACCCAGCCAAACGGCCCGACCTTTACCCCGATGGTTGATCAAGTCCAGCCCCCGCTCTTGCAGGGCAGCAAGGATCCGCATCACCCGAGGCCCGTTTTCCCAGAGGACGTAGGTGGGTTGAGGCAGGGGGTGAAAGAACGCCACCGCCTGTTGATATTGCTCAGCGGTATCAGCGTACAGGCTGATCACCACGGTATTAACGAAGTTGCACTGGGCGAGGTGGTCGCGGATATGGGTCAGGGCGGGCCGCTGAAGTTCCTCATAGAGGGAAGGAATCAGAACCGCCGTGGGCGACGATTGGCTGAGGTCGGTAAGACGATCATCGAGGCGATCGAGATCGCACCCCAAATCATGGATGGTGGTGATGAGATCCTGCTTGTAGTCCATTCAACATGATCCCCTTGACTGCCCTTCAAGCATAAAAAAACTTGGACAAAAGGGATGTCTGAATAGCTACCGGGCTACCCCTATCGCAACCAGCCCTTCAGCCGGGAGGCCACCTGGGGACGGCGCAGCTTGCGCATGGCTTTGGTTTGAATTTGGCGCACCCGCTCCCGCGACAGGTTGAACATGCCCCCCACCTCCTCTAGGGTGTGGGTTTCGCCGGTGGCCAGACCATAGCGCAGGGTGATGATGTCCTTCTCCCGCTCCGTGAGGACCTCCGCCAGTACGCTAGTGATTTCGTGGCGCATCATAGATTCGCTAATTTGAGATTCTGGCGACTGGGTATTGCCGTCTTCTAAAAGCTCCATGAGCTCGGTGTCTTCCCCTTTGCCGACCCGGTGGTTGAGGGAGAGCGATCGCCGCCGCACCTGCTGCAATCCCCGCAGTTGTTCTGGGGTCATGTCGAGGGACTTTGCCAGTTCTGCTTCGGTGGGATTCCGCTGGAGTTCACGCCGTAGTTCCCGGTGGGCTTATTGAGTTTTTCAACGATGTGAATGGGCAAACGAATGGTGCGGGCGTCATTGGCGATCGTCCGGGTGATGCCCTGGCGAATCCACCAATAGGCATAGGTGGAAAACTTGTAGCCCTTGTCGGGATCAAATTTTTCAGTGGCGCGGTTGAGGCCCAAGGCTCCCTCTTGAATCAAATCGAGGAAGGGAACGCCTCGATTGAGGTAACGCTTAGCAATGGACACCACAAGACGCAGATTTGATCGGATCATGCGACGCTTTGCGGCCCGACCCACATGGAGCTTCTGCCGCACTTGGGCTTCGCTCAGGTGTAACGCCTCAGCGATTTCACCTAAAGTTGGGGATCGCCCTAGGTCTGCCGCCAAAGACTCTTTCAGTTCCTCCAATTCCCCTAAAAAACGGACTTGGCGGGCGAGTTCGATCTCCTCGTTGGCCTTCAGCAAAGGATAGCGGGCCATCTCTTTGAAGAAAGCGCCGACGGCATCATCGGTGATGGATTTTTGATAGCCCGTCAGGGTGAGATCCGCCAGTTCTTCGCCTTGGGAATAGCGGGCCGTCACTTCACTATCTTCATCCCAGGGGAGGGCATCTTTAGGGGCCTTAGGGGGGGCTTCCTCCTGCATGACGACGGTGCTGAGGGCTTCAATGTCGAGGTCAGCAATGCCGTTCTCGTCCCAGGTTGGTGGAGCGCTTTCTGTGGAATTAAAGGAGGCAGCCATGGGTATGATTTCCGTGCAAATATATCTTGCAGTTTGAGGCGTTTATACCCGAGTTGCCTACACTATAGCAACCCATTTCTGAAAATTAGGGGTCTATTCTTGATCGCCGTGATCGATAGGCCATGATCTGTGGGGGTTTTTGCAGATGTAACGTTTCTTGGTTTTTGTGGCCCTCTGTGAAAACCTTTGGTATTTCCTCACAGGTGTAAGGCAAACCTTAAGGGTCCCTCAGAGTCCCCTCGATCGCCCTGATCAGGTCGCTGTCATGTCGCCTCCGATGGCCGTTACTTTCCCCCAGTTGGCTGGGGAGGGTCACCGAGGGTTTTCCCCAGGCTGGGGAAAAGATCGGTGCCGTAGATTAATCATCATCCCTACTGGGGATCTGAGGCTAAGCTACCCCATTTTCATAAGATCCCATCCGATCGAGGACGAGATCCCAGCGTCCTGCGGTGGCCTCAGACAGATCGAATAAAAAAATCCCCCAGCGATCGCTGGGGGATAGTGAAACTTAACTACTCGGAGGAATCAAAGTTTTAGGACACCCCGGAAAGATGGGCGGTTGAAGCGCCATGGCACCGGGGTGTTGAGAGCCCCCTAGTCGTTAGGGAGGGTGGTGCTGCGGTAAGCGTCAAACCCGTAGGCAGGCACCCGACTGTTATTGTCTGTGGCCTGCCCCGTGATGGTGCGGGCAAGCTGCTCAAAGGAGCGAGAGCGCCAGTTGCGATCGTGGATGGGCTTGGTCTGCTCCCCCCGGAAGTAAGCTTGGGTGCCAATCAGGGCAGCAGCTAGCCAGCCGACAACGATAAGGCCGATAAGCAAGGTGATCATGGGGTTAAACCTCCTGGGTTGGATGGCGTCTGTGGAAATGTCTATCCATCTGTAAACCAATGTAACGAATAATGTAACAAAGTGTCAACTTGGGTTGACGAATTTCGGTTTGGCCAGATCCGCTTAAGCCTAATAGGACTCTGAAGGCGGCCTGGGCTATGGGCCAATACCTGGGTGGAATGCAGGGTTCGGTATTCCCCCGATGGGGTAATCGCCATGGGGTAGGGCAACCTTAGAAAAAGGTTAATGGTGGCTTATAGAAGCGCCATTCTTGGATTCAAGGATCAAGCAAGGATCAAGGTTTTGCATGGGATCTACTGAGCAGGCCCCGTTGTCTAGGGGCTGTTACCCAGCCCAGCTAGACCCCTGGTGGCGAAACGGTGACAGCCCCTAGGCAAATGGCCGCAACGGGCGCGGTCGTGCTGAACCTGACCAGCTTGCATCCTGGATGGATAACGCACCCTAGCATCGGGTGTGGCCGCTGGATATCAGTCTTGGGTGAATTGACGGATTGGGGTTCTGTGGGGGTTAGTCAAGGACGTTTGGGGTGGTAAGGGCTTATGCGGTCCACGATTCGCCTTCTGTTTTTAGAGGATGATGTCGAGTTTGCAGCACTGTTACAGGATCTGCTTTCCACCCAACCCGAGGATGTCTGGCAGGTGGTTCATGCCCTGAGTTGGGCAGAGGCCCATCGGCGAATTCAGCAGGATAGGTTTGATGTGGTGCTGTCTGATCTCTATGTGCCCGATTCCCAAGGGTTAGAGACGGTGCAGCGGTGGCGGCAGGTGGCTCCCCAGGTGCCTGTGGTGGTAATGACGGGGATGAATGGGCCGGATTTGGGGTTAGCGGCCCTACGCCAAGGGGCACAAGACTATATCGACAAGGGGGAAGTGACGGGGTCGTTGCTGGTGCGATCGCTGCGCTATGCGATCGAGCGGGCCAAGAATCAAGCCTTCCGCCAGGCCGATGAGCAGCGCCTGCGGCAATTGGTGGCCGATCGCACCGCCCAATTGGAAAATCAACTGGCCCAGCGCCAAGCCCTGTTTGAGGCGCTGCCCGACGCCGTCATGGTGGTGGATGCTGACGGTCAGGTGGTGGAGGCCAACGATCGCTTGGCCCAGCTTTTAGGATGCACCAGGGAGGCCCTGCGAGGCAGTCACATCAGCCACTGGGATGTCGATTGGTCAGCCCAGGCCATGGCCCAAGCGGCGGCTACGGAGCAGGGACAGTGGTCCTTTGAAACCCAACACCGCCGCCCCGATGGCACCGATTACGCGGTGGAGGTCTGGGCAAGTCGCTTTTGGTGGCAGGCGCAGCCCTATTACCTCTGTCTGTGTCGCGATATTAGCGATCGCAAACGGGTGGAGACAGCCCTGGCCCAGAGTGAGGCCACCAACCGGGCAATTATCTCGGCGCTGCCAGATTTGCTGATTCAAATGGATTTGGACGGCAACTATCTCCAGATGCTGGCGGGGGGGCAAGTGCGGGTCAAGGTGGCGGACCCCAGCCTTCAGGACAAGACGGTGCATCATATCCTGCCCGACGATATTGCCGAGCAGCGGCTTTACCATGCCCATCAAGCAGTGGTAACGGGGAACGTCCAGATCTACGACCAGGTGTTGGAGGTAGATGGCGACTTGCGGGATGAGGAGGTGCGGATCGTGCCCCTCAACGATAACGAGGTGCTGGTGATCATTCGCGACATCGGCGATCGCAAAACCATGGAGCGAGAACTCTTTCAGCTCAACCAAGAATTAGAGGACCGCATCGACCAGCGCACGGCGGCCCTACGAGCCAGCGAAAGTCGATTTCGGGGGGTGTTTGATCAGAGCCCGGTGGGCATTGCCATCACCGATCTCAAGGGCCACATTCTGCGGGCCAACACCAGCCTCCGCCAAATGCTGGGCTATTCCCGTGAGGGCATTCTGCAACAAACCATCCAAGGGGTGCTGGCCATGGTCACCCCAGAGGAGGGCCATGTCTTTGATCCGTTGCTGGACCGCACCTTGCCCATGGTCACCTTTGAAAAACAGTGCTGGCCCCAAACCGCCTCGGGGGCGACCCCGCTATGGGTGAAGGTAACGGGGGCAGGGTTGCTGGATGGGTTTGGGCGACCCGCAGGGTTTCTCTACCTGGTGGACGACATCACCGTGGAGAAAACCACCCAGGCCGCCCTGTTGAAAGTGAGCAGTTTGCAGCGGGGAATTTTAGACAGCACCGATTACGCCATCATTTCCACCGATCCCAACGGCGTGATCCAAACCTTTAATGCGGGGGCAGAACGGATGCTGGGCTACTCCGCAGCATCGGTGGTGGGGCAACTGACCCCCATGACCTTCCATGACCCAGAGGAAGTGGCGGCCCACAGTATGACCCTGAGTCAGGAACTGGGACGCACCATTGAGCCTAGTTTTGAGGTCTTTACGGTCAAAGCCTTGATGGGGGATTTAACCGAACAGGCCTGGACCTATCGCACCCGCCAAGGCGATCGCGTCCCTGTGTCCCTCACCATCTCTCCCCTGTGGAGCCCTGATCGCCAGGTGACAGGCTATGTGGGCATTGCCAAGGACATTACCCAACAGCGGCAGGCGGAAGCCACTGCCCATGCCTTTCGTCAACGCCTGGAGTTTGTGCTGTCCTCTAGCTTGGCGGTGACCTATTCCTGTCCTGCTGCGGCCCCCTATGTCTGCACCTTTGTCAGTGCCAATGTCCCCGATTTGCTGGGGCACCCCCCGGAGGTGCTGCTGGAAAACTCTCAATTCTGGCCGGATCATCTTCACCCCGACGATCGCGATCGTGTCCTGGCCGCCATCCCCCAACTCTTTGAGAACAACCGCGCCAGCCACGAATATCGCTTTCGCCACCGCGACGGTCACTATTGTTGGCTGCGGGACGAACTGCGCCTCGTGCGGAATGAGGCGGGGGAGGCCCTGGAAATCGTGGGCTACCTGGCGGATGTCAGCGATCGCAAAGCCGCTGAACAGGCATTGCAAGACACCAACGCGCGGCTCACCCTAGCCAATGCCGATCTGCACCGGGCCACCCGCCTCAAGGATGAGTTTTTGGCCAACATGAGCCACGAACTGCGCACCCCCCTCAACGCCATTTTGGGCATGACCGAGGCCCTCTCGGAGGGTATTTTTGGCAGCATCACCGATCGCCAAGCCAACTCCCTACAAACCATTGACCATAGCGGTCGCCACCTGCTGTCTCTGATTAACGACATCCTCGACTTGTCCAAAGTGGAGGCGGGCAAACTAGAACTGCAAAAAAGTCGGGTGTCGGTGTCCCTGCTGTGCAAAAACAGCCTCGCCTTTGTGCGCCAGCAAGCCTACAAAAAAGCGATTCGTCTCCAGATTGAGGTTGCTGATCCTCTGCCCGACATTGAGGCCGATGAAAAACGCCTGCGCCAGATCCTCATCAACCTGCTCAGCAATGCGGTGAAATTCACCCCAGAGGGGGGCCAAGTCCAAATCGTGGCCCAAGCCCAGCGATCGCCCGCCCATGGCACCCTGATGCTGCAAGTGATCGATACGGGCATTGGCATCGCCCCGGCAGATCAAGACAAGTTATTCAAACCCTTTATGCAGGTGGATAGCCGCCTCAACCGTCGCCATGAGGGCACGGGGTTAGGGCTGGCCCTCGTGCGGCGACTGGTGGACCTCCACGGCGGCACGGTGCAGGTGGGCAGTGAACCGGGGGTGGGCAGTTGCTTCACCGTCACCCTGCCCTACCAGCCCCATGCCTGGATCCTGCCGCCCTTGCAGCCGCTCCCTGGGAGCGCTGACACTCCCCAGCAGGAGCACCCAGCACGGCCCTCCCAAGCCACAGCCTCCCTGGCACGGGCCTTGGTGCTGCTGGCGGAAGATAACGATGCCAACGCCGCCAGCATGATGGACTACCTCTCCAGCCGGGGGTATCGGGTAACGCGAGCCCTGGATGGTCAGCAGGCGATTGATCTGGCCTTGCTGGAGCCCCCTGCCATCATCCTCATGGATATTCAAATGCCCCATGTGGATGGGTTAGAGGCCATTCGTCAAATTCGCAGCCACGATCGCCTGTCGGCCACCCCCATTCTGGCCCTGACGGCTTTGGCGAAACCCCAGGATGAGGCCGCTTGTCATGCTGCGGGTGCCAATGACTACTTGACCAAACCCGTGCGCCTGCGGACCCTACTAGACCGCATTCAGGGGATGTTGGCGGCGACGGTCTCCGAGCCCTCCGTGCCCTGATCTACTCACCCCGATCGGCTCAGATGACGTGCCGCCACTGAAGGCTCGCCCATCCCCAAAACTCTGATGCTTGCGCCGCCAAGGCTTTAGGGACCCTCAAGATCGATAGGCAAAGGGATGGGATATCAGGCCCTGGTATCAAGGCACCGGATCAATTTGAAGATTTCCCAGGGGTTTTCCGTAAGTCGGGGCGGCTAGATTACGCTGAAAACATACAAAGGGACAGCAATCCCCGTATTTTCACGGCAAATACGGCAGCGACGACGAATAGTGGAGCATTAGTCTACTATCCAGATCGGCCTAGGGCCGCGATCGCAGCAGCAGCCATCTCCCCCAGGGCATCACCCTCGCCAATGGCCCCCTGCCAATGCCCCCCATCCCCCCAGGATAGGCGCAGTCTTGCACCGGGCACCCATCACCCTCACCATAGCCGAGGTGGGCAATCCTGGATTCCTTAGGGTCATGCACCAAGATATTGGGGCTAACAACCCGATTCCCTCACCTTTGGGCCATCTACCCCCAGCCTTAACACTGGCAGCGTCCGTTTCCTCTCCCCCCATGCCTGGGCCAGCCATGATCAATCCTCAAGTGTCGGCTCCGTGGAATCCCTTGCTGAACGCCTTTCGGCGGGGGGACACTATGCTGCGGGGCGTACAATTACCCGGCGCAAACCTGCGGGGCACCCAGATCCCCTTCATGACTCTGGTGGATGCCAACCTCCAGGATGCCGACTTGACCGAAGCGTTTATGCCGGGGGTGAGTCTGATTCGCACCCGGCTCACCCGCGCCACCCTAGTGCGGGTGAATTTGATTGGGGCCGATTTATTGCGATCGGATCTGCACCGGGCCAACCTCTATCGCAGCCTCGTCAGCGGCGCTTTTATGGTGGGGGTAAATCTATCCTGGGCCAACCTGCGGGAAGCGACCCTCAGCGGTTCTAAGTTATGCGGTGCCAATCTGCGGGGCAGTGACCTGCGGGGGGTGAACTTACAAGGGGCGGACCTGCGGGGGGCGGACCTGCGGGGAGCCAATCTGCGGGGAGCCATGTTAGAGGGCTGCAACCTGCTCTATACCCGGATGCCCGACGGCACCTACCGGGACTATGACGAAATTCCCTTTAACGCCCTGCCCGCCCCTGGCCAAGACAATCGCCTCACGGCCCTCCACGACGCCGGGGATGATTTGCTAAACGGGGTCTGCGGCCTCGGTATTCGCAGCCGCGAACCAGCGACGGCTGATGGCGCGGGTGATCAGGTGGACCAACAGCCCCAAGGGACCCGCGAACAGGCAGAAGGCTAGGGAATGGCGAGTGAACAGCTTTTCTGCTTGCCCCTGTAGATAGATCCAACGGCCCACAAATAGGTCCATCACTAAGAAGTGCACCCATCCCGTGGCGGTGACATGGGGGACGGCAAACATCCCTGCCAGGGTATTCAGGCTCAACTGGGGATCCGAGAAGGCTGCCAAAACGCCCCCATCCAGGGTGACAAAGAGCAAGATATACAGGCTGGCTAACACCCCGTAGGGCAGATAAGAGGCCATCACCCGTTGGGTTACCCCCCAGTTGGGCAACAGAATCATCAAGGCCCAAAAGGGCAACACAAACAGGTTGGCCCCGTTAAAGATCAACTCCAGGCCGTCAGCGCTCAGCATCATAGATTCCCCAGGGGAAAAGGTAAGGTCGTCTTGATCAGCATAGCCCTTCTCTAGGGGTGAGCTAGAGAAGGGCCAGACGACCTGAACATCCCCGTTTACGCACTCAACGGGTGGGCACCAAGGGTGGGTTTAACTTCTACATGACTTACGCACTGAGAACGGTTTCAGCCGATTACAAGAGCCCCCGGCTGTCGCCACCCTCTTGATCAAGGGGGGCAGGGGCGACCCTAACGCTATCGGTAGTGCCCGTAAGGGTGACTGTGTCAGTCCTGCTTTAGATTCCACCTGTGGGAGCAGTCCGTGGGCGCAAACCCCGTCCTGCCTATTGCCTACGGGGACGCCTGTGGATTCCATCTGTGGATTCCACCTGTGGATTCAAGGTGTGGGCGCAACCTGTGGGCGCAAACCCCCTGCCCACGGCCACTGGGATGCCCTAACTCTCGGTGGGAATGGTGATGTCCACGGCGGTGACAGGGACATCGGGATCCAGGGTCTCTAGGGAAGGATTGATGTCGGCGGCGTTGCCGACCACCAGCACCACGAGATCCTCTGGTTTGATTTGGGCTTGGGCTGCGGCCAGGATATCCGCTGGGGTGGTGTCAGCCACCGCTTGCCGAAACTGGAACACAAAGTCTTCAGGGTAGCCGTAGTACTCGTAGCGGATCAGGCGAGACAGGGTTTGGCCAGGGCTCTGGAAATTGAACACAAAGCTGTTGAGCACAGCATCCTTGGCCCGCTCCACTTCCGCTTCTGGAACGGGGGTGGTGCGGACCTTGGCCAACTCTGTCTTGACGGCTTGAATGAAGGGAACGGTGGCCTCCGATCGCGTTTGTCCCCCGCCGATAAACATACCGGGGTAGTCATAGCGGGCAGCCCAGAAGGCATAAACCACATAGGCCAACCCTTGGCGCGATCGCACTTCATTAAACAAGCGCCCCCCAAACCCGTTGAGCACCTCATTCAGCACCGCCATGGCGGGGTGATTAGGGTTGCTGAGTTCTCCCCCCAGGTGGCCCAGTTGGATGTAGCTCTGGGTGAGTTGGGGTTGATCCACCAGAAAGATGCCACTTTGGGCTTGCTCTGCCGTTGGTTGCGGGGCCAAAGATAAGGGT
>JAQCHG010000016.1 GCA_027619675.1 Cyanobacteriota bacterium | reverse complement strand
CATGTTGCCGGGATTGATGGTGCGATCCAACATCAGGGAGGTGAGGGCGCGACCGCCAAAGGCGGGGCTGCTGAAGTCGGGATCGCCATTGGCATCCACATTGAAGACTCGACCGGCATAGGGACCAGCCACCGCCGTATCCGTGCTCATGGATTCCGCCGAGTAGGTACCCGCATGGGGACCGTCGGGAATCACAATCTGGATTCGCACGTTTAACCAGGCGTCGCCATCAATGATGTCGAAACCGCCCCGACCCATGATGGTGTCGCTGCCGCCACCTCCCATGAGCACGTTCCCTTCCCGGAAGAAGGTGTCGGCCACGGGGCCAAGCCCTTCGGTGCCAAGGGTGGTGGTAGCGCCATCAAACCATTCTCTGAAGCCATTGATGCGATCGACCCCAGCTTGAGTGAGGAGGTTATCGACCACGACTGCTCCCGTAGCATCAACGTCATAGAACATGACATCCAGGGGGTTGGCACCGCCGGGGGCGGCTACTTCACCCACCCCAAAGACATGGCCTTTGTCGTCACCCGCTAGCACATCGTCGCCATCCCAACCGGAGAGGGCTTCAACGTTGTCGAAGCGATCGCGCAGGATGTCGTTGACATCGGTGGTGAAGATGGGGCGGGTCAGGTCAAAATCAATGGCTGAGGTGTCGTTCTTGGCAATGCCCCAGTCAAAGCCAAACATGCCCTCATAGCGGAAGACACTGGGGCCAGAGCCCATGATGTCATCGCCCGATTCCGCGTCGTAGTCGGTTTCATCACCATGGCCAAACAACACGTCATGGCCCTGGATGGGACTGTTAAAGAAGAGGTCAGAGTTGTCACCCGCCAGGGTGTCGAAGCCCGCCGCCCCTTCAATCCAGTCGTCGCCTTCATTCCCCAGCAAAAAGTCGCCGCCTGCACTGCCTAGGATGAAGTCATTGCCTTCACCCCCAAAGACCTCAGAAGCATCCAGACCCAGGACAACGTAGTCGCTGTCTTGGCCTGCAATTACGAGGTCAATCCCGGCGGAGGTGCTGATGACATCGTTGCCAGCTTCACCCCGCAGGACATCATCACCAAAGGAGTCTTCGATGATGTCATCGCCAGCGCCCCCAAAGACTTGGTCGGCACCGTCGCCACCGTTGAGGTAATCATCTCCGGCATCGCCCCAGAGGGTGTCGTCACCGATGCCACCAATGAGGGTGTCATTGCCCTCGGTGCCCCCCAGAACAACGTGCTCACCGCCAAAAAACTGGAGGAAGCCGCCGACATCGTGGGTAATGCCCGTTACAGGATCGACCACTTGACCAGCGTTGCTATAGTCACGCACCACTTTGGAGTTAAAGATGAACTCGCCGGGTGCTCCCACCGGATCCCGCATTTGGGTATCGTCTGGGTCGAAGCCGAGATCGTTATCGGGGTTGTAGTCTGCCTGGGCGATGCCGCGATCTAGCTCAATGATGTGATCGGGGGTGAGGAAAATCTGACCGCTGATGTGGGTGGAGTGGGGGTTTTGCCCCAGGTCCGTATTCCGCATCACCAGATCGGCGAAGGTGTTGTTCTCCAGGACGTTGAGCAGGTTTAACCCTTGGGTCCGGGTCAGATAATAGAAGCGATCGCCGTTTTGCAATGCCTCCATTTGGTACTCAAACACATAGTTAAAGGTGGTGCCCAACATGCCGCCGAACTCTGGGTTAGCCTCTGCTAAGCCCCCCACCCAAAAGTCCACGTCGTTGAGGCCACCCAAACCATTAGCGTAAGCCCCTCTGCCGTTGAGGAAGTCAAGGCGATCGGCAGGCACACCCGCCCCATTCACAGACTCCATGAGGGTCTGGGTGAGGGCAATGTTGTCGATCAGGATCTGGTTACTTCCCCCCGCCGCATTTTGCTGAATTTCAATGCGCAGGGTGCGGCCCGCCAACGCGGCATCAATGTCACCAGAATTGAGGGTGACGGGTGCCCACTGACCATCGGCGGGTTCCGGCAGGGCGATCGCGCTCAACACCACGGGCGGATTCACGCCATCATCGGCCACCAACCGAGCGGTGCCCCCAGGCCACGCCATGTTGGTGCGATCGCCCACCTTGAAGGTGAGTTCATAGCTCGCCCCCTCCGCCAGCACGACGCCCGTATTTTGGGCCAGGGTTGCCCCCTGTCTGAGCCACACCACATTGCCCCCGTCATGACCACTGGGATCACTGACGCTGTCAGCGGGGTCATACAAACCACCCACGCCCCCGGTGATGGTCCAACCTGTGGGTGCCGTTGTCGTGTAATTGCCCAAAGAGTGGGAAATGACGCTGGGCTGGCCAGAGGCTAAGGAATTAGCTTCAAAGTTGCTGTTGGCGATGGTTGCTGCCGTGGTGGACATCAGAAACTCTTCTGTGCCAAACACCAACTCCATGGCGGCGGCCCGCTTGCCAGCTAGGGTGTCTTGATCCTGGATGCTCTGGTGGGTGCCATACGCCGCGATGAAGTTAACAATCGACAGCGGGTTCTTGAGGTGAGCGGTGAAATCAATCCAACTGGTGTAGGGCTTCAGCGCCGTCAGCCCCGTCCCATCGTAAAGTTGGGCACGGGCATTGTTCAGCGAGGGCACCCCAGTTTCTCGCCCACGGGCCAGGTTTAAGGTTGCCAGATCCAACGGCAGCCCCAGTAGGTTGCTGCGCAGGTCATCCACAATGTGCTCATCAATGGCGCTGCCCACATCCCGCGTCAAACCACGCACAAAGTTGGCGTTGATTTCTTCCGTCGTGGCCCCACTGGCCGCATAGATCTGTGGATTGAGGAACGTTGCCAGCAGGGTTTCCTGCTCCGTCGCCCCATCCAGAGGGTTCAAGCTGTTGTCTAAGCGATCGACCGTCCCCGTCAACATGGAGTGGCCAAAGCGGTACACCGTATGGGCAAATTCCGCCAAAATTGACGGATCCACATCAGGGCTGTTGTTGAAAACAAAGGGATCGATCGCCGGCTGAATGGTGCGGCCAAACTCCTCGAAGACCAAGTGCTGGTACTGCATCTCAGTGCTGAACTTAGCGGCTTGGAACAGCCGCTCCCCATCCCAGCGCAGGGTGTCAGCAAAGGCGGCGAGGGCCGCTGCATCGGTGCTGTCCAGGGCCGCCAGATCCGTCGCCTGTTGCGCCGTCAGATCAAGCGCCAGCCATTCATTAATAAACGCCGGATCCCCAGAGGACAAAATGGTGACCTTGTTCGCGTCCACCATCCGATTGTGTTCGGAGTGGAAAACCGAGTGCACCGCCGTCAGGGCCGCATTTTCATTCCCCCGCCCATCACCCGTGACGTAGTGGGCCTCCAACATCTCGTCGTCGTAGGTGAAGGGGTTCCCGTCGTCACTTACTTGGGTGTCGTCGGCCTCGCTGATCACACCATCCTGGTTGGTGTCCAGGGCTGCCAGAATATTGCCGCTAACGGTGGCATCCCCCGTAATCTCATTCAGTTCGTCGAGGGTGACTTCCCCATCAACCACAACGGAGCCATCCAGGTCCGCCGCCGCCGCCTGGGCTTCCACATCCGCCAGGGTGTAGAGCCCATCCCCGGTTTGATCAATCTCATCCAGGGCGTCAAAGCCGCTGATGATGTCCTGATCGGCGACTTGCGCGACGGGAATAGCAAGGGGCGCACCCGTATTGGGATCTCGGGTCACGACGTCCGGTGCAGCGTGGTGGGCAATATCAATCAAAAACTGATGATTGGTGCGGAGGGCATTACCCGGCACCGCCGTCCCGCCGGGGGACGCTTCTAAAAAGCTGCCATCGCTGAGGACAAATTGGGGATAGCCATTGGGGCCAGGGACGAACTTGCCGTATTGGTCGGTCACCAACAGCGGCACATTATGCACATCAAAGTCTGTCAGGGCGATCCCCAACTTCTCCAGGGCTTGGGCCTTGACATCTCCCCAGTCACTCAGGCTGTGCTCAAGGGCACCATCCAACAGCTTGCCCGTGGCGACCGGCACCCCGTCAATCAGCTCGTACTCCCTCAAGAAAACTTGATGGGAGGCGTGGGAGGTATAGGTCTGGTTTTGGTCAACGAAGGGGGAAGTAGTGTTTTCGTGCTGCGGCACCCCGTTTTCATCCAGGGTGGGGGTGGCCCGAGTCAGGGCCATAAACCGCAAATGCTCTGGCAGGTCATCCGCAGTGCCAAAGATGCCATCCGCACCAGCCAGCAGGGGATCGTCGTCCTGTAAGGGAATGTAGACCGTGCCCGCGTTGCCCTTAGTGACCAGGTCTAAACCATGGTCAAAGAACTGACCAAAGAAGGTCATCCAGGAGTTAAACCCTTTAGACAGCCCTACATCCGGTGATTGGTTGGGGAGAACCTGTAGGGCTTCGTTGGCCGCTGCCCGGTTGGCCGGGTCGTTCAGCCAAGCTGAGGTGGGGGTAAACCCGTACTGCTCTTCAAAGGCGGCTACCGACAGGGGGTTGTTGAGGAAAGCCGCGATCGCCGCCGGGTTATCCACCGACAGATCAACCACCAGGTTAGAAATAATCCGGGGATCGGCATCGGCCACGTTTTGCCCCACTTGGCCATAGTCCGTGTTGTCAACCACCGGAGCAAATGGACCCGGCCCCAGGGGCATCACATCCCCATCGGCATCGTCGCGAAAATCAGGCTCTAGTAAGCGGGGAAACAACGTGTCAGCCGCCCCAAAGAGCTCTTGCCCAGGGATCAAACTGTTGTAATCCCCACGGATAGTCCGCAGACCAAAGGGCAATTGAGTTGCCGTTTCCGCCGATGCCCCGTACTCATCCATGATCGACTGCAAAATCGTCTTGGGCGTGTCGGTGTAGGCAAGCGAAGTATCTTCAGAGATTTTGATCTGCCTCAAGATAAAAGCCAGATCGCCCAAGTTGACCGTGAAACTTGTGGCCATGAATAGACTCCAAAAATGAGAGAGTTGAAAAGTGCAGCACAAAGTCGCGGAAAGCTGAGGTCATCACCTCAAAACCTTCCAGCAGAAACCTGTCCGTAGGAGATTGCATCCTACAGACACCTCATTTACCAGCCTGAAAACACCAACCAAAACGCCCCGACTCCCAGCCCTGGGCGCACGATTAACGTTTCAGAAAAAGCGTTCTAAACTCGTCGAAGGCAAGGCCAGACCGATGGCCTAAAACCATCTGTCTACGCCGGAAACATTTGGATCAAAATCGACTGAGCCCCAGCACCTAGTCACCAACTAAACACTGCTCAGCGAATTCAAGCCCCCCCAAAATATTTAGTCTCGAAACCTAAGGGAACAAAATACTCAATCAGACAACCGTGATAATACCAGGACTCTTTGGTTTCGCAATTGTCATTTATATTTTCTACATAGTCGTATTTATACGGAGGCTTCGCATTGCTCCCAGGTTGCGGTCAACCCTTCATCTTCAGGATTGCGATGGGAGGACTATCTCTCTTCCTTAGGGTCTACAGCCTAGGCATCGCACGCCTCGACCCATGTCGATTGGATCGCTCAAACCAATGAAATACAAGACTTATAGGCTACATAGTGTGGAGTGGACATAGGGGCAAGTTGCGCCTATATCCACCTCCAGGAAGCCACGACACCTCCCTTCTTTGTTGCAATCAAGGACATTCCGCAAGACCTATCAGTTGGTGTCATGCAACCGGAGCTTCACACAAACCTTAAATATTACCTGCGTGGTATTGCGTATGCCCTAGTGCAAACTGAGCTAGATCGAGTGCTCAG
Source organism: Cyanobacteriota bacterium (assembly GCA_027619675.1). Lineage (GTDB taxonomy): Bacteria > Cyanobacteriota > Cyanobacteriia > Phormidesmidales > Phormidesmidaceae > PCC-6406. The sequence continues at coordinate 5,535 of JAQCHG010000016.1, read as the reverse complement.
TTCAGTGTTTTCAGTGCTCTACACCGCCTACTCAGGGTTTTTACTTATGTATATTATTATTCGCGATCTTGATCCAGGGTTGTCAATGATCACATCAAGAAAGTTTACAGTTATTTGGAAGTATGGAAATTGCTGGAGCTGAGTCCTGTTAATCCGCCAGAATCCTCTGGCTTCTAGAGGTCTATTAGTGATTAAGCTTTAGGTTTAAAGAGATGCTAATTTATAATTAATTTATTAAGAATAATACTTGAATGGGTCGAGCCAAAAAGCTTGGCCCCATATTTCTTCAGTAATCACTCGCAGTCTACCTTCCACTGGCGATCGCCCATGACTTAATGGCATCCCATCAACCAGGTTCTAGTGCCTTTAAAAGGCCAACCTGCTGAGTGAATTAGGAAACATCCTCCCCCCCAGCAACTCCCTCCATCAACAAGCCACACCGACTTGTCAGCGCTTTGCCAGACAGTTGCTCAGGCTTGTAACCCATCCGCCGTGATCCTGACCCATCGCCAGCTACTTAGGCGCTCAACCATCAATGGCGGGACCTATGCGGCTACGCCAAGGAGCAAAACTTAAGACCTTTGCCCCAAGGGAAAGCCAGGGGCTCGGGAACCCGCTGTGCAAGTCCTAAAGGATTGAGTAAGCACTCAATGTTAATCACGAGCATAGAGGAACAGCTATGGAGCCCTTAAATCCGGCTAGCAGCTTCACGAAAACTTCATGCAAATACCCTTGTACATCAAGTTTCCGTGTTGATTTCAGAGGGAGATTTTTATCAAGGTTCCCTGCTATTTGTATTTCTTTACAAAGCCCGAGTAAAGGGGAGGGTGGGGCGGCGGCAATGCATCCCAGATACCGTGATTTCCAGGGGCACAGCCACGAGCTGATGGCGTTGTATCGATTCATGCCAAGCCATCTCAGTTTTTGCACGCAGATAAAAGGCTGGATTCTTTGCCTCGACTTCACAAAACCATCCTCAGAAGGGGCGTATCTTTGCTGAGGCTTTACAAAGAAACTGGGTAGCTACGGTTAACCTGACAACATTGCATGGCTGATCTTCTCCGTCCATGTACTGAGGTGTTCCCGTAGTCCGTTCTGTTGCTAACTCGAATTACTTAGGACGATGCAAACCATAGATAAAGTATTGGGCACCCTGGTTGGCTCAGCTACAGTACTGACGGTTTCGGCCATGACTTCCATGGGCGTACAACCCGCTCAGGCAGCGAGTCTGACCTTTGACCTGACAGGAAGTAATGCCAATGCGCCTTCTTTTATGTTTACGGTTGATGATGTGACGCTCACGGCGACTGGCAGTAACGAGTACGGGGCTCGGGACCTGAGACGGACTCAGTATGGCTTGGGCGTCAGGAGCGCAGATGGCGAAGATTCAGGCCCCCATAATCAAATTGACGGCAGGGGTTCAAATGGGTTGTTCGGCCCAGAAGCCCTATTGCTGGAGCTAGACAGAAAGGTCAAAATCATCTCCGCCGTGTTTAGCCGCGTTAACCGTAACGACAACTTCCACTTGCTCATTGATGGTAACCATGCCTTTGCGGGGGATATTCCTGGCCCTCCCATGGGCAGCAGCGTCTCTGATCACGAAGAGTTCATCTTCACCGCACCCGTGAATTCCACTGTGGGCACGAAGTTTACGTTTACAGTGCCGCAGATGAACGATGACTATGCGCTAAAGAGCGTTACCTTTGAGGCGGTCCCAGAACCTGCCACGCTTTTGGGCATGTTGGCCATAGCAGCCACTGCGGGCGTAGCCGTACAGCGCAAGGAACAAAAGTCAGCCTAGGGTGGGTGACCCATCAGCAGGGTACATGGCTATATCGGCCCAATCACGATACGGACAAGCCCACCAATTCCAGAATTGGTGGGCTTGCCATGGACAGGCTGACCAAGAGCTTAAATCTAGGTTCAGAAAGCTGAACTTAGATGAGGAAAAGGATTTAGGGCGGACAACAAAATCTTACGCAGTGCTGTTGAATGCCCTTACGTCTTAGGACACGACAAAGGCTACGGTACACAGACCGACAATCAGAACGATCGCGGCCACGCCCATCACCAGGTAATTGCGCTTCTGATTGGCTGTGGGAGGCTCAGCCTCATACATCTTCGGCTCCACTGCGAAGTTATTGAGACGTCCACCTTCTTCAACCGTATAGCGCATGGCAATACCTACTTGTCTGGGATACTGCTCTTAACCTAGCAGAGTTCTGAAAGAACCCGCAACATTTCGCAACAATCCTTTGTCTTTTCTCAAGGTTGCGATCGCAGCCGTTACCCTGACTCGACGCTGAGGGGCGATCGCGGACTCCAGTCCTGAGCCCCCCTGGCAAAGCTGCCCTCGCACCTGCCCAGGTTCCCTGCCCATCCAGCGGGTGATCCCGACCAGCCGCCAGAATCTTAATTCCCACAGTGAGCCCTCGAATTTGGAGGAGTCAAGACCGGAAGTTCCCCAATCTCCGGGATTTAGGGGCGTGCGGTGTGTTCGCAAGGTGACCAAATGTTACGCCAGCAGTAAGTAGGTAAGCTCAATTATCTTGCAGACGGGTTTTCTCCCTTTGGGAGACGCTGACGCGTTGGCTGTGCCTGCCTGAAAGGCATACGACTTCGCTCAACCCTCAAATCCTTGCCGGACAAAGAGTCTAGCTGATTGAGCGGAGTCGAAATCAGCGGCAGTTGTGCAGTTTGATTAGTCCCAGCTACTTATCAACTGTCGGTGGTTCAAATCTCGGAAGATTGCTTAAAGAACTCACCCACCTTAAAGCTAGACCTGTCGGTGGTGTCCTCTAGCTGCTTCATCATGGAGCGGGTAATGAGCTTGCCGACTTCCACCAAGACGGCCCCAGTAATTGGGTGCAGTAGGTTTTGCTCTGCCCGGCGGCCAATCAGCGCCTCAATATCTTGCAGCGAGTTGACGTACATCCCCGGGGGCAGTTCTACCACGACCCCTTCCCCCATGACGCGGGCCTGACAGGCTAACCGCGAGTTGGTGCGACAGGAGGTGATCACCTCTAGGGTGCGTTGTTCCCGTCGGTTGATGGGGGTCAGGGACTCCATGCCATCGGTGACGTAGATGTGGCAGGTGGCGCACATGCCGCGCCCCCCGCATTCCTTGAGTACATCTAGGTCCTTATTGAGCAAGACCGACAGCAGGTTGCCGTTGGTTTGCACCGAGCTCTCTTGGGCGATGGGTTCAAGTCTGACCGTCTTAGCCATAGCGATGTCCTCAAGGGGCGGGAAAGCACTCACAACGAACAAGGGCTGCCCAGGAGATTGCTCCCCTGGCGCAAGCCTGATTTCCCTAGTTGGGTTCTTGGTGAAGTTGTAACAGGGCGCGCTGGTCGGGGTTCAGGGCCGTGGTTAACACCGTTGCCCGATAGTCGCGAATAATGCGCGAACAGCGATCGATAAAGGCATTGATCCACTGCTGAAGGGCGGCTTGGTCTTGGGGAGAAAGGGGGGTATCGGGGGCGATCTCCCCATCCTCTGCCAGGGTGAAATGTCCGCCTCGGTCCACCGTTAACGTGGTTAATTGGGGCACGTCTCGCTGGGTTGACCGCCACGTGTTCGCCACTACAATTTTGCCCAAGTAAGGGGTAGTGCCATCACTCAGGCTATTCAACGCCTCTAGGACATCTTGCCAAGGCGGGGCCGTGCTGGCCGAGGGGGGGCTGGCGTCTGGAGGCAGGTGGGGTAAGGCGATGTCCGGTTCACCCGGTTCAGGGGTTGCCTGCCAAGAGGCTGGCCCACCGAGGGTCATGCCTCCGGCCAACATCCGAAAGGTCATGACTAGGGTGTGGGCATCCACCTCACAGGTCTGGCGCAGGGCCTCAATGTGCTGATGATATTTTTCGGTGACCAACTCTGGCACCGTCAGCACCATGAGAATCACGCCCCCGACAAATTTGTAAATGTGGGCCACATGGTGGCTGAAGTGAAAGGTAAAGGACTCAAAGTCGGCTGGGGTGGTGTTCACCACCTGTTGAATGCCCTGGATCAGCGCCTCCCGCTGTTGATAGTTCAGCCCCCGCTCGATACCGCAGAAGTAGGGGCGAGAACGACCATCCATCAACACCAGGCCCATGATGCCTGGGAGGTTGAGGAATGATTGGATAACCTGCCGCTGCATAGGTGCTGAAGAGGGGGGGCTGAGTAACACGGTAAGGGAAGGGGGACTGGGTGCCCTGGGTTGGGGATCTAAGGCGTGCAGGGGCATCGATGCGTTAGGTTTCGCTGCAATTTTGGTGAGGGAGTCCCGCCAAGCGAGTAATCTAGGGATTGCAGATGATCCCGATGATTCCCAAATGTCCCGGTAGATACACGCTGCGGATGGCTGGGAGCAATGGCCGCTGTATTCTTAGGGCGTTGACGGGCGTTGACGTGGCCTGGCAATAGGACACCCAGCACAACGTTTCAGAATCCGACCATCCATCAGGGTGCCCGTCGGGGCCTATATTCTTCTGAATGGGCGCTCGTTGGCCCCGAGGGGTAACCATCCATTGCAGGCTGTGGTCATGGTATGGCTGCATCGATTGTTTGCTTTTACCGTTTTCCGGATAGCGCATTATGTCTTCCGATCTGCCCTTTACCCTGGATCAGTTGCGTATCTTAAAGGCGATCGCCACTGAGGGAAGCTTTAAGCGGGCTGCCGATAGCCTCTATGTGTCCCAGCCAGCGGTCAGCTTGCAAGTGCAAAACTTGGAGCGCCAACTGGATGTGCCTTTGTTTGATCGCGGCGGGCGACGGGCGCAACTGACGGAGGCGGGCCATCTGCTGCTGGAATACGGCGATCGCATCCTCAGTTTGTGCCAAGAAACCTGTCGGGCGATCGAAGACCTCCAGAGTTTGCAGGGGGGGACCTTGATTGTGGGGGCGAGCCAAACCACCGGCACCTACCTGCTGCCCCGCATGATCGGCAAATTCCGCCAAGCCTACCCGGATGTGGCGGTGCAAATCCATGTCCATTCCACGCGGCGCACCTCTTGGAGTGTGGCTAACGGTCAGGTGGATTTGGCCATCATTGGCGGGGAAGTGCCGCCGGAACTCCAGGATTCCCTCGAAATCATTCCCTACGCCGAGGATGAACTGGCCCTGATTTTGCCAGTGTTCCACACCCTGGCCAGTGCTGACCCGATCCAACGGGATGACCTCTATAAGCTTAAGTTCATCGCCCTCGATTCCCAATCCACCATTCGGAAGGTGATTGACCAAGTGTTGACCCGCTGGGGCATTGAGACCCGCCGCCTCCGGGTTGAAATGGAGCTCAACTCCATTGAGGCGATTAAGAATGCGGTGCAGGCGGGGTTAGGGGTGTCTTTTGTTTCTATTTCCGCCATTGAAAAGGAACTGCAAATGGGGATGTTGCACCGGGCGCGCATTGATTCGGTGGTGGTGAATCGCACGCTATCGGTGATTTTTAACCCCAATCGCTACCGTTCTAAGGCGGCGGAAGCCTTTGCCCAGGAAATCTTGCCGCAGTTCACAAATCGTCCTCTAGACTTTAAAAAGTCTGGCAAAGCCGCC
>JAQCHG010000015.1 GCA_027619675.1 Cyanobacteriota bacterium | reverse complement strand
GGAGGATCCCCAAACCCCGCCTGCCTAGGCTGGAGCCTTAGATCCAATGGGCCACAGCCCAAGGGACTGGGATCGGATCACCCCGTAGGCACAGACACCGGACCCCCAGGGTCTGAAGGAAGGACTTGGCTTGATGAACCCAGAAGCCCATCGTCTGCAACGGATTCAGGCGGAACGGGCGCTGATTTTAAACAACGTCTATGACGCGATCGCCCTATTGGATGCCGATCAGCGATTGGTGTTGTTCAACGAAAAACTGGTGAAAATGTGGGGCCTGGATCGCGATTGGCTGGCCCAAAACCCCACCCTCACCGCCATGGTGGAGCGGCTGGTGGGCGATCGCCACTGGACCCCCGAACAGCGGGACGCCGTGCTGGCCACCTGTACCCCTGACCAGCGACAAGACCGGGTGGTGGACATTCACCAACGCAACCAGACCTATGTGGAACTGTCCTCCACCCCCACGTCCGACGGGGGGCAGTTGTTGATTTTGCGGGATGTGACCGAATCCCGCCGCTACCAAACCCAACTGGCGGATGAGGTGCGGCGGCTGAGCTTTTTGCTGGGGCTGACGGAGCGGTTACAGTCGTCCGAAGATTTGGAAGAGGTGGGCCGCTTTGCCCTGGGCTACCTGGTGGAGGCCATGGGGGCTGCCTTTGGGGATGTCAAGGTGATTAGCGGCCAGGGCAACAACCGTCGGGCCGGAGCCTTGACCAACTTGATTTCAGGTCAGTTCATCGCCACCCATGGTCAGCCTGTGGTGGACGAGATGGAAGCGGTGCTGAACCAGGGCATTGATTACGGCCAAGGGCTGCTGTGGCAGGTGGTGGAAACGGGCCAACCGCTATTTGTCGAAGACTACGCCAGCCATCCCCAAGCGGTGCCGGGATTTCGCCATCCCGCCATTGGCCAGTTGGGGATTTTTCCGATCCCCTCCGCCGATGGCTCCATCATCGGTGTGGTCACCTTGGAATCCCGCCGATTGCAAAAGCTCCAGGAGGCCCCCCAGCAGGACATGTTGCTGGCGGCCTGTCGCACCCTGGGGGCGGCGATCGAGCGGGCACAATCCCAAACGCGGCTGCATCAGATCAACCAGGATCTGGAACGGGCCTCTCGGCTGAAGTCAGAATTCCTGGCCTCCATGTCCCATGAGTTGCGGACGCCCCTCAACAGCATTCTGGGATTTTCAGAACTGGTGTTGCGGAAGGCGGATGAGTTGGGCGATCGCCAGGTCAGCCACATCCGCGCCATTCGCCAAAGCGGTCAGCACCTATTGGATTTGATCAACGACATCCTTGACCTGTCTAAGGTGGAGGCAGGACGGGCTGACTTAGACCTGCAAACGGTATCCATCCCTCACCTCTGCCGCCAATGCTTGCAGATGATTCAGCCCCGCGCCGATCGCAAACGGTTGGCCCTGGCCCTAGAGCTAGACTACGGCCTCGATCAGGTCACCTTAGACGAACGGCGGGTGCGCCAGATGGTGATTAACCTGCTGTCCAATGCGGTCAAATTCACCCCAGAGAAGGGCCGGGTCAAGCTGGCGGTGCGGGTGGCCTACGGGAACGAACTGGCCCAGGACTATCGCCCCGATGCCAGCCCCATCAACCCCAGCACCCCCTACCTCTGTCTCCAGGTGAGCGACACGGGCATCGGCATCGCCCCGGATAAACTGCCCCTACTGTTTCGCCCATTTCAGCAAATTGACTCGTCCCTGAACCGTCGCCACGACGGCACCGGGTTGGGGCTGGTGTTGACCAAGCGCATGGCGGAACTGCACGGGGGCACCGTCTCCCTGCAATCCAGCCTGGATCAGGGCAGCACCTTTCGGGTGTGGCTGCCCCTGAACGAGCTACGCCAGGGGGTGGCCTACACCGGGGCTGGGGACCCGACCCCGGCTGCACCGACGGTGCCCTTTCAGCAACACCGCGATCGGGCTGATCGGGTGCGGGTGTTGGTGGTGGAGGATCATCCCTACAACCAAACCCTGATCACCGAAGCCATGGAGCTAGAAGGGTTTGAGGTGGAGCTGATCAGCGATGGGCAAACCATGCTGCACACGATTCAATCTGAGCTGATTACGGCGGCGACCCTGCCGGATGTGGTGTTGATGGACATTCAACTGCCGGGGGTGGATGGCTTGGCCCTAATGCGGGCGCTACGATCGCATCCCCTCTGGCAAACGGTGCCGATCATTGCGGTGACGGCCATGGCCATGGCGGGGGATCGCGATCGCGGCTTGGCGGCGGGGGCCGACGACTACATCAGCAAGCCCCTAGATTTTGAAGACTTGGGACGACGGGTGCGGACACTCCTGAAAAAGACTGATCCGGCTGGGGCCGATACGACCCCGTAAACAGTAGACGGGTCCATGATCCCTGTTCTTTTCCCGGTTTCCCGACCCTATGGCTAGTGCGCCTTACATTTTGCTTGTGGATGATGAGCCCCAGAACCTGTTTCTGATGGGTGAACTGCTGGACATGGAGGGCTATCGTATCCAAACGGCGGAATCAGGGGCCGCTGCCCTGGATTTGGCCCAGGCGGAAGCGCCTGCCTTGATTTTGCTGGATGTGATGATGCCCGACATGGACGGCTTTGAGGTGTGCGATCGCCTGCGTCAGGATCCCCGTCTGCAAACGGTACCGATTATTTTCCTCACAGCGCTGGATGACGAGCAATCGCGGCTGCGGGGGGTGGAAGCCCTTGGGGACGACTACCTGACCAAGCCCATCCAGACGGAACTGGTGCTGAAAAAAATCCAGGCCGTACTGCGACTCCAAGCCCTCCGCACCGCCGCCAGTCAGGCCACCCTGGCCACCCAAACCCAATTGCTGCAACAAACCCGCGATCGCTACGAGCGGCAAATGTCCGCCGTCCAAAAAATCAGCGAAACCCTCTCCGAAAAGTTTCACCTGTTTGTGCCCCGGCAGTTCCTCAGCCGCATTGCCCCCCGTGGGGTGGAGTCCATTCAGGTGGGCAATGCCACCGAATCGGAGATGACGGTGCTGTTTTGCGACATTCGCGACTTCACCCAAATCGTTGAGTTTCAGCAGGCCCAGGAAACCTTCACCTGGCTCAATGCCCTCTTTGAGGAAATCAATACCGCCATTACCCTGCACCATGGGTTTATCGACAAGTACCTGGGGGATGCGGTGATGGCGGTGTTTGACCACGACAATACCCACATTTTGGACGGGATGCGGGCGGCCATTGCCATCTGCGATCGCCTGCGGGCCTTTAATCAAAACCGCGATCGCAGTTCCCTACCGGAACCGTTACGCATGGGCATTGGCCTGCACACGGGGCGGGGGGTGATTGGCACGGTGGGGGCCAACCAGCGCATGGATACGACGGTGGTGGGGGATGTGGTCAACACCGCCTCCCGCCTGGAGGAAATGACCAAAACCTATGGCTGCCAAGTGATCGCCAGTGAGGAGATGGTGCAGGGGCTACCGGAGGGGCACAATTTTCGCCTGCGCTGGCTGGATGAGGTGGCCCCTCGCGGTAAGCAAACCCAGCTCCGCATTTATGAGGTTCTAGGCCAAGACGTGCCAGCCCCATAGACCCAGACCCCTGGCATGGTTCAGCGTAGACGTGCAGGCTGGCATCATGGCAGGGGGGACATCCCGTTAGCCCCATCCCCAGGATGGTCCGTGATTATCGGCAAGCGCAGGGTAAACGTCGTGCCCCGATTCAGGCGGCTTGAGACCTCGATTGTCCCATTCTGCAAATCGACAAATTGTTTGACAATACTCAACCCTAGGCCCGTTCCAGGGATATTCGTGACATTGCGTCCGCGATGAAAGGGCTCAAACAGATGGCGGCGATCGGCTCGGGGAATGCCAATACCCTCATCTTGAATATGAAAGATGATCTGATGTTGGCGCTTCGCCAGCCTCAGCCAAATAGCCCGATCATCGTGGGTATACCGCATGGCATTCAACAGTAGATTACTCAAAATTGACCGCAGCAAGCGTTCATCTAGACAGGCCCAGATCCGACGGCTACGGCAGGCAAACTGAATTGGGGCTTGGGGACGAAGATAGTCCCGCTCCGTCAACAAAGTCTGACAGAATTCAACCACTTCTAGGGGGACAGGGTTAACGGCTAAAACCTTCGCTTCAATTTTGCCGATGACTAAAATGTCATCGATCATCTGAGTCATCCGCTCGACATTGGCTTTGATGTTCAACAGATAACTGGCTTTGTCCTCTAGGGTGAGCTGGCTGTTATAGCGGTTCAGCGAGGATGCAGACAGGGCAATATTGTTCAGCGGATTGCGAAACTCATGGCAGACCATGGACACAAATCGCGATCGCATCTCACTCAGTTCTCGCAGTTGTTGGTTAGCCTGCCACAACTTAGCGGTGCGCTCCTGCACCTTTAGCTCCAATTCTTCATTGGCCCGCCGCAAAACGTCCTCGGCCCAGCGCCGCTGAGTAATATCCCGAAATGTCACCACCGCCCCGATCAGCCGCCCCTCTTCATCGTGCATGGGGGTACTGATATATTCCACCGGAAAGCTCGTGCCGTCCCTGCGCCAAAACACCTCATGGGTAACCCGGTGTACGATGCCGTCCTGAAAGGCCGCATAGATCGGGCAATCCTGCCGATGGTAGGGGCTGCCATCGACGAGGGAGTGATGCATCACGGCATGCATCGATTTGCCAATCAACGCCTCCACGGACCAACCGATCATGGCGGCGGCAGCGGGGTTCACAAAGGTGACGTTGCCCTCTAGGTCCACGCCATAGACCCCTTCGCCTACGGCATTCAAGATGAGCTGATGCTGACGACGTAGATGTTCTAGCTCTGGGGTAGCTGTGGGGGCGAGGGGATCTTGCTCAGGTAACCAGTAGGTAGACGACATAGGGGCAAGGGTGGCTTCCGCCCATTATTGTCCCTCTGGAATGGGGTTGGGTCAGGACGGATAGAAAACCGGGGCTAGTCATGGCGGGCGATCGCGGAATGAATGTATCTCGCGATACAACAGCCCCCCCAATCAACGCCTAATAACTGGTAACAGTCAACCATTAAATTAAGTACATCCCCGAAAGGGTACAGCCTTGCCCCCGACTGTTGACGTTCTGAATTGGACAGGGCTGATGTCAAGCATGAACCGAGTGGGTACATTCCACTTTCATCAGTTTTCATCCCAAATCCCTCTCCCTCCAACGTTCAAGTAGGGTGAGCACCGTCCACCATTTGGGAGCAAGTCTTCCAGAAACCAACTGAAGGTTTTCAACTGAGGGTTCACTGATGTTGTCTGATCAGGCGAACCCCAAAACAATTGCCATGAAGACAATTTTAGTTATCGAAGATGAAGCCCAAACCCGCAGCATTTTTTTGAAATGCCTAGAGTTTGAAGGGTTCAGAGCGGTAGGCACCAGTGACGGGGTGAAGGGCATTGAGATGGCTAAAACTCACCAGCCCGACCTCGTCGTATGCGACATCATGATGCCAGATATGGATGGGTATTCAGTGTTGTCAGCGCTGCGGCGATCGCACCAAACCGCCTCCATTCCCCTGATTTTTCTCACCGCCAAAGTCACCATGGCGGACCTGCGGCGGGGCATGGATTTGGGTGCCGACGATTATCTGACCAAGCCCTGCACCGTCGAGCAATTTTTGACCGCCATTAGTAGCCGTCTCAAACGCCAAGAGCAGCTTTCCCAGCTTTATAGGCAGGATATACGGGGTTCAGCACCAGGGATGCAGGCAGACCTGGACGGGCCATGGACAGGTCCCTGCCCCCAGGGGCCATGGCCCGCCGCTATTGAGCCCACCACCTCACCCTCAGGTCCCGCCCGTGTCTTCCCGGCAGTGCCTGGTTTAGCCAGCCTGTTTGACTTTATTGAAGCCCACTATCACCAGCCCATCAGTCTCAAGGATGTCGCCCAAGAAGTGGGCTATTCCCCCGCCTATTTAACCAACCTGGTGCAGGAGCAAACTGGGCGCAGCGTCAAGCAATGGATTATCGAGCGGCGCATGGTCCAAGCCCGTACCTTACTGGCGACAACGGATCAGTCTGTGCGCGACATTGCCACAGCCTCTGGCTACAGTGATGCCGGTTACTTTACGCGCCACTTTCGACAGTTCCATGGCACCTCTCCTCAGGATTGGCGGCGAAAGTCTGTAACAGAATTAACAGATTAGCCCTTTATTTTTGCCTCAAAAATAAATCCCAAAGAAAGTCCTACTAGGTCCAAAAATTGATCCAATGCGGCTTGGATTTGAGTTTGATAGGCTGACACCAACTTGCATTTGAGCTGGCAAGGTATTGGTTTTTGTCGCATTGGGATTAGCCACCTATGAGCATATCAGCAGCAGCAAAGTCGCTCAGCGACTGGGGAAATCTTGGTTGCACATCGCCATCCTTAATTCAGCCAGGAATGCAGGCAGGACAACCTTGTCAGATCTGTGGCGGGGGTCATTTCTCCAGTGATCACTGGCAATTTTTGCAAACCATGCCCCAGGACCCGGTGGACATGGTAGATGATCTGGTGAAAATGGGTCTCTACAAAGAGAACCAACTGCGGGCAGCGGACACCGTTAATGCCTATGAACTGCGAAAAACCCTATTTCTTAAGCGGGTGGGCCGCAATGATCCGCAGCGAGAAAAGCTGATTTTGGCCCTTTGCAAACAGGCCGGAGGGCTGGAAAATGCCTTTGCCGCCGCCTTTGGTCCCCAAGCCGGACTGTTCTTTGCCGACTCCATCCGCAACAGTGGCACGACGCGCCGTGAATTCCTGCGCAATATGGCTGTTGGGGCGGCATTGGTGACCTTGGCCAGTTGCGGCGCTAACGATGCCCCCACCGCCGAAGATACCCCCGACGAGACGATCGTCGCCGATCTAGAGAAAACCGACATTCAAGTGGGCTTTATCCCCATCACCTGCGCCACCCCGATCATCATGTCAGAGCCTCTGGGCTTCTACGAAAAATATGGCTTCAATGCCAGCGTGGTGAAAATGCCCAGTTGGGGAGCCGTGCGTGACTCCGCGATCGCGGGAGAACTTGATGCCTACCACATGCTAGCCCCCATGCCCATTGCCATGACCCTCGGGCTCGGGTCCAACAGCTTTGGCGTCAAGCTCGCCAGCATCGAAAACATCAATGGCCAAGCCATCACCATTGCCGAACGCCACAAAGGCCAAGTCAACGGCCCCGAAGACTTCAAAGGCTTCGTCATTGGCGTACCCTTCCCCTATTCCATGCACAACTTACTGTTGCGCTATTACCTATCCACGGGCGGGCTCAACCCCGATGTAGACGTACAGATTCGCCCCGTCCCGCCCCCCGACAGCATCGCCCAGCTAATCGCAGGGGACATTGATGCCATGCTCATGCCCGACCCCTTCAACCAACGGGCGGTCTACGAAGGGGCTGGCTTTATTCACCTGCTCACCAAAGATCTGTGGGATGGTCACCCCTGTTGCGCCTTTGCCGCTAGCGACCAGTGGATCGGCGAAAACCCCAACGCCTTCCGGGCGCTGAATAAGGCCATCATCGAGGCCGCTGGCTATGCCCAAGATGCCGCTAACCGCCCCGAAATTGCCGCCGCGATTTCCGAGCGGGCCTTTTTGAACCAGCCCGTGGAGGTCGTGGAAGCGGTGCTGACAGGCAACTTTGAGGATGGGTTAGGCAACACGCTATCGATTCCCGATCGCATCGGCTTTGACCCCTATCCCTGGCAGAGCTTTGCCAAATGGATCTCGTCCCAACTGGTGCGCTGGGATTTACAAGGGGACGGCAAGGCTGCCCAGGCCATCACCGATGAAACCTACGATGCCGTGGGCGAAGAGGTGTTTTTAACCGATCTGGCGCGGGAACTGGCCCAAGAACTGGGTCAAAACCCACCCACAGAAAGTAACCGTCCCGAAACCCTAGCCTTTGATAAGTTCGACCCAGAGGCCCCTGGCGACTATGTCAAAGCCCAAATCGACAGCCTCGGGTTCTAGATAAGGGGATCTTGTCCACCCGCGCGATCGATCACCAGTCCTTGGCCATCGCAGTCCAGTCGCACAATGGAGGCACACACTATGGCCCTCAGTAACGCTCCTAATGCCACTACCGGATTTCCCCAAGGGGAGACCAAAGAGGCTTTTTGGCTCAACGAAAATCTGAGAGCCTTGGCGCTGTTCCTACTGTCCCTAGGACTATTTTTACTCCTGTGGGAAGTAGGTGCCCGCGTCGGTTGGTTTGTCCAGGGAGTCCCCACCGCTAGCGCCACCCTGAAGGAGTTCTGGTGGTGGGTCAGCAATCCCTTTTTTAACAACGGTCCTAACGACTTAGGCATTGGTTGGAATCTGTTGATCAGCTTGCGCCGGGTGGCCATTGGCTATATTTTGGCCTCCTTGGTGGCGGTGCCCCTGGGGATTTTGATTGGGATTTCCCCCGTGGCCTACAAGGCGTTCAACCCCTATATCCAGCTCCTCAAACCCGTTTCTCCCCTGGCCTGGTTACCCTTGGGGCTCTATCTACTGCGGGATTCTGAGCAAACGGGTATTTTTATCATCTTTATCTCCAGCATTTGGCCCACGCTGATTAACACGGCCTTTGGGGTGGCCAGTGTAGATAAAGACTATTTAGATGTGGCCAACACCTTGGGGGCTTCTCGACTGCGGACCATTTTTAAGGTGATTATTCCGGCAGCATTGCCCAATATCATCTCCGGTCTACGCATCAGCATGGGGATTTCTTGGCTGGTGATTGTGGCGGCAGAAATGTTACTGGGAACGGGCCTGGGCTACTTCATTTGGAATGAGTGGAACAATCTCTCGATCGCCAACATTTTGGTCGCTATTTTCATCATCGGCCTGGTGGGGCTCCTCCTCGATAGCCTGTTTGCAGTCCTAGAGAAGTTTGTCGCATTTGGTCGAAACTCATGAGTTTAGCTCCTGCTACCACTGCTATCCCTATGGATTCACCATCATCATCGTCGCAGTTGTCCATCCGCAACGTGACGAAGACCTTCCCAGGCAAAAAAGGTATTTTCAATCAGCTCTCGGGGAAAACCAGCCGCGATTTCACAGCCATTCAAGATATCAGTATCGACATTGAGCCCAATACCTTTGTCTCAATCATTGGTCCCTCTGGCTGTGGTAAATCCACCCTGCTGAGCATGATTGCGGGCCTAAGTCCCATTAGTAGGGGTGAAATTTTACTCAACGGTGTGCCCATTACTAAACCGGGTCCAGACCGGGGTATGGTGTTTCAAAACTATGCTCTCATGCCCTGGATGACGGTGGAGGAAAACCTCCGTTTCGCCGTGGAGACGGTTAAACCTAACCTGGCGGCCAAGGCGATGAATCGCATTATCAAGGAGCACATTCAACTGGTGGGGCTGACCGGGGCTGAGCGGCGACATCCCCACCAGTTGTCGGGGGGCATGCGTCAGCGGGTAGGCATTGCCCGTGCCCTAGCTATCGACCCGCAAATTCTGCTAATGGATGAGCCCTTTGGGGCATTAGACGCCCTGACCCGAGGCTTTCTACAAGACGAGATTGAGCGCATCTGGGAACAGCAGCGCAAGACCGTGATCATGATTACCCACAGTATTGAAGAAGCCCTGCTGCTGTCGGACCGCATCGTCATGATGACGCGGGGGCCAGCGGCACGGGTGGATGAAATTCTGGAGGTACCTTTCCCCCGTCCGCGCAATCGGGAAACCATTGAGCAGCATCCGGCCTATCACGATCTGAAGGCGGAGATGGAAAGTCACTTGTTCCGCGAAACCCGTGCGGTGGAAGCGGATCGATTGATGTAAGCCCCAGAAGTCAGTTCAAGAAATAAGTTCAAGAAGTAAGTCCAAGAGGATTAAAAATGGCAATTCCTGTGATTACTGAAAAACTGTTGGCTGCCAAGAAAGCGGCAGGTCTGACCTTTGCAGATCTAGAAGCTAAGATCGGGTGCGATGAAGTCTGGATTGCTTCGGTGTTCTACCGTCAAGCGAGCGCTTCTATGGAAGAGGCCACCAAAATTGTGGAAGCGATTGGGGCAGATGCCTCACTGATTGAGCCCCTGACTGAATGCCCGGTGAAGGGGGCGCTGGATCCGGTGATTCCGACCGATCCCCTCATCTATCGCTTTTATGAAATCATGCAGGTCTACGGCATGCCGATCAAAACCGTCGTACATGAAAAGTTTGGCGACGGTATTATGAGTGCCATTGACTTCACGATTGATGTGGAAAAGGAAGAAGATCCGAAGGGCGATCGCGTGAAGGTCATTATGAATGGCAAGTTTCTGCCCTATAAGAAATGGTAAGCCGTTCCATGCACTTCCTTGTCTGCTGACGCCTCCATCTCCTAACTCAACTTCCTAGGGCTGTTGGCGATTGGCTGACAGCCTTTTCTTTGCCTCCTTGATCATGTACGGCCACGATTGGAAGGTTACAGAGAACCGAGCCCGTTGACTGCTGGCTGAGCAGAGTCGTTCGTGAAACGTCTCCCAAAGGGAGAAAGCCAGCCACACCACCGGGTTCTGGCCGTTCCCTAGCCCCTCCGGGGCGGCAAAGCCAACGACTCCGCTCAGGCCAAGTCGTGTAGGGCCGTGAACAGCCAGGCTCGGACAAGGGGCTCAAGCTCCTTGCTCGCTCCAGGCGTTGCCATGTCCTAACGATAGTGGTTCCTGCGATGTCTCTCTTGATGTGAGTACCCACGATGACAACCCAAAAGTTGGTTCCTCCCTTTACGCGGGAGATAGCGATCGCCAAAGCCCGCATGGCTGAAGATGCCTGGAATAGCCGCAATCCTGACCGCGTCGCCCTGGCCTACACCGAAGACAGCCACTGGCGTAATCGCGCCGAAATCCTCCAGGGCCGGGAGGCGATTCGGGCCTTTTTGCGCCGCAAGTGGGACAAGGAACTGGACTATCGCCTGGTTAAGGAAGTGTGGGCCTATGGGGACAACCGGATTGCAGTCCGGTTCCAGTATGAGTGGCATGATGATGCCGGCCAGTGGTATCGGGCCTATGGCAATGAAAACTGGGAATTCGACGACCATGGGCTCATGTGTCGTCGAGAAGCCAGCATTAATGACAAACCCATTTTGGTGTCTGAGCGCCGCTTTCACTGGCCTATTGATGGGCCTAGGCCCCAGGATCACCCAGGGTTGATTGATTCTCCAGAATAAAGGGGGCGCATCGAGATGGTCGCTGGGGCTAGGGGTTGAGTTTGGCGGTGATGGCCACCAGTTTTTGGGCGATCGCGCGAATGGCTTCCGCCTGGGCGGGTTCTTTGATCTGACCTTGATCGTTAAAGGCTTGGGAACCGTGGGGTAGGGCCTTTTGATCGGGCAGCACCAACACCCCAATGCCAGAGAGGATGGCCCGCACATGCACCAGCCCCCGCAAACCACCAATGCCACC